>JALOMD010000483.1 GCA_025455595.1 Cytophagales bacterium
CAGCCCGTACTGGTTGATTTTTACGCCACGTGGTGCGGCCCCTGCAAGGCGCAGGCACCCGTGTTGGAGGAAGTGGCCCGCCGCCTCGAAGGCCAAGCCCGCATCATCAAGGTGGACGTGGACAAGAATCCCGCCGCCGCCGACCGTTACCGTGTGCAAGGCGTGCCCACACTCATTATTTTCAAGAACGGCAAGGTGCTGTGGCGGCAATCAGGTTTGGTGCAAGCCAACCAACTGGAACAGACGCTGCGGCAGTTTGTGTGAATGTGAAGTCGTTAGTGGTCAGTCGTCAGTATTGTTCTTTTGGGTGCGTCCGCAGGCGGGCGTTTTGGGCAATTTTTGCTTAAAGCGCCCGCCTGAAAATTTTCCGCTTCGTTTGACAATGGCGAACGCGAGGCTTGAGAACCCGGCAAGGCAGCCGCAAAGATGCAAGACATTTGCCCTGCTGCGGCTGTGGCGTTTCGCAACCGATATAACGCGTTGATTATACCAATTTGGAATGATGAAACGTGAGTTCGGCGAAGCCAATGCGTAACGCCGAATGATGAATTGCTTGAAAATCGGCAACTTCTAACCGCCATAACACGCAGTCAGTCTTTTGTTTTAGTAAGTGCTTGGCCATTGGTAGTTAGCCTTTAGCAGAACAATATAATATGCTTGTTTTCAACAGCTTACAAGGTGTTTCAAGCAAAAAATAGGTGAAACTATTTGTGACCAGGCACTTATTACCAATCGGGAGCAATTCCGATTCTGTTTTTCAGCTAATCCTGATGCTGATAGCCAGCGTTTTAAGCAATTTTTGCCCAAAACGCCTTGCCCTGCCACCGCCACTGGCTACTGCCGCTGCTACTGCCTACTCATTCACCCGCGTTTTGCTTTCCCACGGATTGGCCGTAACTTGCGAAGAAAGCTGAACCGTTTTCCGCGCAATGGGAGTATTCAATTTTTTCCGTAAGAAGCCCGAAAAATCGAACGGGGCGGGAAACCACAAGCCGCAGATGGCCGACTTGCAACACAATCCCCTACAGGTTGGAGACATTGTAGAGGCCCTGCGGTATGAACTGGGCCGCTGCCGCGTGGTGCAAGGCGACAACGGCCCGGAATACGAGTCGCTGGAAACGGGCCAGCGGGTGAGTTGGCTGCGCATGATTGATGCCGCCACGCAATTGCAGAAAGTGAAAAAACTCTGATTCTAATTCAGAATTGTGAATTAAGAATTGTGAATTAAGAATTCAGAATTCAGAATTAAAAAGCGTTTTGGGCGATTTTTGCCCAAAACGGCAAGCTTATCAACAATCTGCAAACGACAAACAAAAACCACAAGCAGAACGGATTGACGTGTCTATTTGTCACGATTCGTTCTGAATTCTGAATTCATAATTCTGAATTGATTTTTCATGTTCGTAGCTGAAAAAAAACAACCGAAAACCGCCCGACAGGTTCATGTCTCGTCCGAAATCGGCACGTTGCGGCGCGTGATTGTCCATAGTCCCGACAGCGGGTTGGGCAAAGTGGTGCCGTCCAAGGCGCAAGACTGGCTCTTCGAGGACATCGTGCATCTGGACACCATGCGCCGCGAGGAGTACGACCTGTACATCAAGGTGTTGCTCTATTTCCTCGACCCGGACAAAGTGCAGGGCCGCCTCCGCGAGATTGACGCGCCGGAAAACAACCGCAACTTCTACAAGCCCGAACACCCCGATTATTTCAACTCCGACCGGGTGATTGACCCGCAGTTTCTGCTCGGTCACATTCTGGACGACGAGAAAGTGCGCCTACGCCTGCTGGCGGCCATTTGTGCTGTGGAGCGGTGTTCGTATGCCACGCAGGAGTTTCTGGTCACCATGCCGTCCAAAGAACTGGCCAAGACGCTGATTTCCGGCACGCTGCCCGACAAGACGATGATTTTTGCGCCGATTCCGAACTTCATTTTCACCCGCGACATCGGCATCACCATCAACGACCACATCCTGCTCAACAAGCCGGCCAAAATAGCCCGCACCCGCGAGGCGTTGCTCACGCAGTACATCTTCCACAACCACCCGGTTTTCAGCCACTTGCGCGACCGAATCATTGAGATTCCCGAAAGCGAACACCACTTCCTGCTGCCCGATGGCGAGAAAGACTACAAGAAAGCCACCCTCGAAGGCGGCGACGTGATGATGGTCAGCCCGAACCACCTGCTCATCGGCCTCAGCGAACGCACCTCGGCCTACGCCATCAACCAAGTCATCAAGATTCTGTTTGAAAAAGAGGTCGTTGAAAAAGTGACGGTGATACGCATCCCGAAAAAACGCGACTACATGCACATCGACACGATTTTCACGCAGGTGAAACGCAACGTGTGGGTGCTGCTGGGCACGCTGGCCCGCGAAGGCGACGAACGCGAAAAACGCGACTTCATGGAAAGCCTGCAAGAAGTGAAACCGTCGGAACGCCTGAAAATCATGCAGTTTGTGCGCGGCTATGGCGACAAGCCCGTGCATTACGAATACCTCGAAGACCTGCTCGACGACATCAGCCGCAACGACCTCGGCTGTGTGGAACCGACGCGTTTCGTATATTCGGGCAACAACGAGTTTCCGTTCGGTGCCCGCGAACAGTGGACTGACTCGTGCAACCTGCTGGCCGTCAAGGAAGGCGTGGCCATCGCCTACGACCGCAACGACAAAACCATCGAGGCGTTCCGGCAGGCGGGCTTCGAGGCCATCGGAGCCGCCGAGTTGCTGGACAAATTCGAAGCCGGGCAACTTGCCCCCGAAGACGTGAAAGACACCATCATCCTGCTGCCCTCCGCCGAACTTTCGCGGGCACGGGGCGGCTCGCACTGCATGAGCATGCCGCTCTTGCGTGACAACGTGTAAAAGCCCCCACCCGGCCTCCCCCAAGGGGGAGGAGAAAAGATTTTGGAATAAAAGTCGTTTTAGACGATTTTCGTCAAAAATGCGGCCAAGCGTTTTCGATAAGATGGTCATAGACCGGAACCGTAAGTTACTAAGAGAGACACCAAAGCCACATTTCCTCCCTCCCCTTGGGGAGGGTCGGGGTGGGGCTTTTAAACGAATCCCCATGCAAAACGAATCTACCCACAACTACGAACAGACTACTTCCCACATCCTGATGATTCGGCCGGTGCGGTTTGCGTTCAACGAGCAAACGGCCGACAGCAACGCTTTCCAAGACCCGGCCGCCCGCGAAGCCGCCGAAACGGTGCAGCAGAAAGCCGTACGCGAATTCGACGCGATGGTGGACAACCTGCGTGGCTTCGGCGTGGACGTGACGGTGATCGAGGACACGCCCGATCCGCACACGCCGGACGCGGTTTTTCCGAACAACTGGGTTTCGTTCCATCGCATTGGCGACGGCACGGTGTATCTCTATCCCATGCAAGCCCCTAACCGCCGCCTCGAACGCCGCACCGACATTTTGGAAATGCTGCAACAGCGTTTCCAGATTTCAAAAACGGTGGATTTGTCGCATTACGAGGCTCAGAACAGGTTTTTGGAAGGCACCGGCAGCATGGTGCTTGACCGCGACTACCGCATCGCCTACGCGTGCCTGTCGCCGCGCACCGACGACGCTTTGTTGCGCGAGTTTGCCGAAAAAATGGACTACGACGTGGTGGCTTTCCACGCCACCGACGAGCAAGGCAAACCGATTTACCACACCAACGTAATCATGTGCGTGGGCGAACGTTTCGCCGTTGTTTGCCTCGAATGCATCGCCGACGAAACCGAACGGACTGCCGTGCGGAAAGCCTTGGAAGACAGCAACAAG
>JALOMD010000484.1 GCA_025455595.1 Cytophagales bacterium
AGCCGCTGAAACGCTGTGTTCGAGCAGGGTTTTGCCTCGGAACCGAAGCAGTTGCTTGGGTCGGCCCAGTCGTACGGAAGCACCGGCGGCGAGAAGAAGGATGGCAGACACTTTTTTAGGTCAGAGATAAGAGGTCAGAGGTCAGAATATAGTGGCAAGTGGCAGTAGTCAGCTTTCGGTTTTGGCATTTTCTGCCGGCAACGGATATTCTGTAGGGGCGGGGCTTGCCCCCGCCCGACGCGTCGCCCTACAGACACGTCAAGGATAAGTCGAGCCTGTGGGAAGCATTGGGCGGGGGCAAGCCCCGCCCCTACGTTGGGCGTTTTCACAATAAAACAAGAATTCCACACAATCCTATCGTCCAATGCGTTTTAGGCAAAAAACGCCCAAAACGCTTTTTTCATTCCGCACTCCGAATTCCCACTTCAGCCTTTTCTCCTCCCCCTTGGGGGGAGGCCGGGTGGGGGCCTCGTTCGTGTATCGGCCCTTGTTTGAGGCGGAGCGGCGTGCCGGGGCAGTCGGTGAAACGGGCTTGGATTTCGGCCAGCACGGCCAAGGCGATTTCGTCGGGGGTTTCGGCGCCGATGTCCAAGCCGATGGGGCTGTGGACGGCCGCCAGCCGGGTTTCGTCGAACGCTTTGCCTTCGTTCTCCCAGTCGGCCAGCATTTTCTCGAAGCGTTTGCGCGGCCCCAACATGCCGATGTAACCCGCCTCAGTGCGCAGCAGTTGCTCCAGCACCGCCTTGTCGTACTTGTAGCCGTGCGACATCAGCACCGCCGCCGTGCGGGGCGAAACCGTCGTTTCTTCCAAAATGCGGTGGCGGTCAATGAAGCGCACTTCGTCGGCACCGGGAAAACGCTTGGGGGCCACGTGGGCCACGCAGTCTTCGGTCACGGTCACGTGCCAGCCCAAGGCTTTGGCCATTTGCACCAGCGGTGGCACGTCGTAGCCGCCCCCGAACACCACCAGCTCGATTTCCGGCCGAACCGGCTCGATGAACACCAGCACCTCGCCCGCTTCGGCGGCGTAGCTGTTCAACGTCGGCTTGCCCGATGCCTCGGCTTGGCGCATATCGGCGTAAAGTTGCGTCACAAAAGGCTGGTTACCAAGGCTTTCGTCTGCCAGTCGCCAGCGCATCGGGCCGTTGTAGCCGTCCGGGGCGCGGATTACTTTCGCTTCCACGAAAGCCCGGCGGCGCGTCACGTCGGTTTGCCAGAGGTCAATGCTGTGGGTGCCGTTCTGCGGATTTTCCGGCGCAATCGGTTCGATGAACACGTCAATGATGCCGTTGCAGCCCAGTCCCACGCCGAGGCTGTTCGCGTCGTCGTCCATCGTGTCGTAGGTGACCACCATCGGGCGGCCGTTGAGCATTACTTGGCGGGCTTTGCGCAGAGCATCGCCTTCGAGGCAGCCGCCGCTGATGGCACCTTCCCAACGGCCGTCGTCGCTGATGAGCATCTTGGCCCCCGCCCGCCGGTACGACGAGCCTTCCACGCGCACCACCGTCGCCAACGCGACTTTGCGTTCGGAGAAGTCAATCTGCCGGTAGCGTTCCAGTATTTTGCGGATTTCTTTCAACTGGACAATGGGTGAATGATTGAATGACAGAATGAGTGAATGTAAATGCCTCGTCGTGAGTACTGAGTCTTGGGTCTTGAGTGAAAAAAACACACTACCAAAAAACCTATTGTCAGCACATTGAAAACTGTTGTCCTGTTCGAGACAGGTTAAGCTAAATACGCGCAGGTGCTTATTTACAGTGTCGTTTTAGCCGTTTTTCGCCCAAAACGCCCGCCTTTAGCCTTGACCGAGCCTATGATTCCGGTCTTCCCGCCCTGCGGGATGACCTACGTACCAAGTCCGTTTTAGCCATTTTTTGTCTAAAACGCTGTCCGTTGATTTTTCGCCCCTACAAACTGACCACTAACGACTTACCACTTGTCACTTACCACTATTTCCGTCTCACAAGATACATCTTTCCGGCTTCGTTGGTGATGACAAAATCCGTATCGTTAACGTAGGCCAGGGCTTCGGCTTGGCTGCGGGCCAGTTTCACGCACTGGTACGGCTCGGCCAGCAGGTTGTTCGGGTCTTTGACTTGGAAGACTAACACCTTGCCGTAACTGAGCAAAGCCAGTTGCGTGCCGGACGGATTGATGTCGGCGGCGGTGATCATGGCCTTCAGTTTCACCGTGCCGCGCACGCGGGCGGTGTAGTCGCCGGGCTGGGCGGGCAGCACGTACATCTTCACTTGGTTGTTGCCCCGGTTTTTGGAGAACAGGTACAGGCTGTCGGCATGCCAGAAAAACGCCTCGCAGTCGAAGTTGCGTTCTTCGGGCGGAGGCGGAAACTCGGTCTGGTCTTCGTAGCGGAACGTGATTTTGTCCACCTGCTGCGGCCGGGCCGGATGCACGCGGTAAATCGCCAGGTCGGGGCGGCGGTTGCCGTTGTTGCCGAAGTCGCCGACGTACAGGTTGCCCTGCGGGTCGCGGGCGAGGTCTTCCCAGTCGCTGTTAACGGCGTTTTGCAGCCGGACGGTTTGCCGCAATTCGCCTTTGCGGCTCACGGCAAACAGTTCGGGCGGTGAGCCGCCGTCGTTGTGCGTCCACAGCACCGCACCGCCGCTGTCGGCCGCCAAACCCGAACTTTCGCCCACGCGTTTGGGCAGTTCGCCGACTTTCGTAACTTTATAGTCGCGGTTGCCGCCCTCGAAGTTGCTGTTGCGTTTTTCGTAGTGGCAACTGCACAGGATGGCTTTCAGGGAAATCAGCAGGGTAATGAGCTTGGTGGTGAGCATTCGCGGAGCTGGCACGGGATTCGTTTATCGTTTAGGGCCTCACCCCAACCCCTCTCCCAAGGAGAGGGGCTACGGGAAAATGCGGCGCGGTTTGTTATTCAAACACACGTTTTATATTTGGATATTGCTTCTGACATGTAAGAAGTTCCATCTTCTTTTTCTACCCTCTCCTTGGGAGAGGGGCCGGGGGGGTGAGGCTTCCTACGACTTATTTCGCAAATGTATGGAACATCCGCGCATCGTCCAGTTGCCCGTTTACGCAAAAGTGACTTTTATTCTCGTCAGTGTCGCTTTGACGTGGATTTTTTTGGTGCAAATGGCCGATTTGCTCATTCCGTTGTGTTTTTCGCTGCTGTTTGCGTTGCTGCTGCATCCGCTTTGCGTGCGGCTGGAGGCGTGGCGCATTCCTCGTTCGTTGGCCATTTTGCTGTGTTTGGTGCTGCTGATTATTGTGGTGGCCGGTGTGCTGACAATGATTGTCGGCCAACTGTCCGATTTCGCCGGCATCGTGCCCGACTTACAGAAGAAATTCCTGTCGCTGTTCAACGACGTGCAGATTTGGATACGCACCGAGTTCGGCGTGCGCAAGCAGGAACAGATGAGCTGGCTGCAAAAGAACGCCGAGACGTTCACCAACTCGGGCGGGCAATTGGTGGGCAATCTGCTCTCGGTGGCCAGCAGTGCATTCACTAATTTGGGACTGGTGCCGGTGTACATTTTCTTCCTGTTGTACTACCGCAATTTCCTGCGGCATTTCTTGGCCAAACTGTTTCCGTCCACCCCCGAAAAATACATCAAAGGCGTGCTCATCAAAGTGCGCGACGTGGTGCGCAACTACCTCATCGGGCTGCTGTTTGTGATGTCCATCATCGCCACGCTGAACACGCTGGGCCTGCTGGTGCTGGGCATCGAACACGCGGTGTTTTTCGGGGTGCTGGCCGCCTTGCTCAACGTCATTCCGTACATCGGCATCAT
>JALOMD010000485.1 GCA_025455595.1 Cytophagales bacterium
TCAAAGGGCCGAATCGGAACGATTCGCCCCTGAAAAAAGGAAAGCCTTCGGGCGAAGGCCGCAGCAAGGCGGGCAGCAAGCCCGTGCTGGACTTGGAAATCCCTGAATTGCACGAGGAAATACGTGAGAACTACACCGACGGCCCCGACCAACCGGCGGCCAACGTGCGGGTGATGAATCCGAACCGCAACACCGACAAGCCTGACATTGACAACAATAAGTACAATTAGTGGTCAGTCGTCAGTGGTCAGTAAGAATCGGCTTGTGAACAGCGTGGGTTGCAGCGGTGGTTACGCCGAGGCGGTTTAGCTGAGTGGCGGAGCCGCTTACCGGACAACGAAAAACGGCGGGTTGTGTGCCCGCCGTTTTTCGTTGCTTGGTGTTTTGGGCAAATTTTGCTTAAGAGGTCACGCAAAAGTTTCGCGGTATTCGGGGTCGAAGCCGGTTCGTGGGGACACGAACCGTGGGCTTCCGTGGTTCGTGTCCCCACGAACCACCCGCCGAACCAAACACACCCAAACTTTTGCTCGACTGCTTAAAACGCGGCCTCACCCCGTCCCCTCTCCCAAGGGAGAGGGGTGTGTTTGGCGACAAGCCAAGCCTTTCGTCCCAACGTGCTTGGGACAAAAGGCTCGTTTGGTTGAAAAGTCACCCCTCTCTAAAGGAGAGGGGCCGGGGGTGAGGCTCAAACAAAAAAGGCGGACACCTTGCAGATGTCCACCTTTTGCAATGTTTTTGCAGTTTATAAGCCTTACTTGGCAGCCGCTTTGGCAGCAAACTCAGCCTTGATAGCCTCCACGTCAACGTTGACGACATCAGGCTTCTTGAGCAACTGCTTGATGCGAGCCACCCGGTTGTTGGCAACGGCGCGGTTGCGTTTTTCTTTGCGTTTTAGTCTCGTTACTCCCATGATTGCGTATGAATTTTCAGTGATGATTGCGAACGAAAAAATCTTTTGGCCTGCCGACCGATTTTCAGCAACGGAAAATGAGGCGCAAATCTAAGGTTTTGTACTGGCAACCGCAAACACCCGCGTATATTTTTTTAAGAACCCATCCCCTGATCTTACGCCTTGCCGAACCGTGTAGAAACAATATGGCGGTTCGGCGAAAATCTTTTTCCTTTGTCAGCCGTTATCGTCTTGAATCGCGGATGAAACGGATGATACAGATTTCACGGATAAAAGGACGTAAGATAGACGCGCCTGTCTGCCCAAAAGCTCATCTGTGCAATCTGCGCCATCAGTTTCATCCACGATTCAAGACAAAACCAAAGGCGTTTTGAGCAAAAAACACCCAAAACGCCTTCCGACTTTTCGGATTGCAAATCCGAAACAGTTTGGTTCGGGATTACAAATCCCGAACAGCAGCCGGACAGCCGTTTTAGGCAAAAAATGTCCAAAACGGCAACCTGCAACCTTGAACCTGTAACTTTTAACCTTCCATTCGTACTTCGTACCTCGTAAATCGTACCTCAATATGAATCTTTTGTTGCAGCCCTTTGCCACGCCCCACGAAACCTTTCCGTTCGACAAAATCAAGAACGAGCATTACTTACCCGCCCTGCGCAAAGCCATTGCCGCCGGCAAGGCCGAGATAGACAAGTTGGTGGAAAACCCCGCCGAGCCGACGTTCGCCAACACCGTTGCCGCCCTTGACCGCGCCGGGATGCTCGTCGAACGCGTCTCGACGGTGATGTTCAACCTCAACTCAGCCGAAACCAACGCCGAGTTGCAGAAAATCGTGAAGGAAGCCTCGCCGCTGCTGAGCGAGTACGGCAACGACATCCGCCTGAACGCCAAGCTGTTCCAGCGCATCAAGGCCGTCTATGACCGCCGCGACGAACTTGACTTGGATGCCGAAGCCCGCACCTTGCTCGAAAAAACGTACAAAAGCTTTGCCCGCAACGGGGCCAATCTCAACGAAGGCGAAAAAGCCCGCCTCCGCGAAATTGACGTGAAACTGTCGGATTTGTCGCTGACCTTCGGCGAAAACGTGCTGAACGAAACCAACGCCTTCCTGCTCGAAGTCGCCGACGAGAAAGACTTGGCCGGCCTGCCCGAGTTCGTGCGGGAAGCCGCCCGCCTCACGGCCAAAGAGAAAGGCAAAGACGGCTGGGCGTTCACGCTGCAAGCCCCGAGCTACATTCCGTTCATGACCTACGCCGAAAACCGCGACCTGCGCAAGCAAATGGCCTTGGCCTACAACTCGCGGGCGTTCAAAGGCAACGAATACGACAACCGCGACATTGTGCGGCAAATCGTGGACTTGCGCCACGCCCGTGCCCGCCTGCTCGGCTACGCCACCCACGCCGATTTTGTGCTGGAAGAACGCATGGCCGAGTCGGCCGGAAAGGTGACCGATTTCCTCGGCGAAATGCTGGACTACGCCAAACCCGTGGCCGAGCAGCAGATGCAAGAACTAACCGCCTACGCCCGTACGCAGGGCTTCGCCGAAGACAAGCTGCAACGCTGGGACTACGCCTTTTACGCCGAAAAGCTCAAGAAAGAGAAGTACGCCATTGACGACGAGATGCTGAAGCCGTACTTCAAGCTCGAAAACGTGATTGACGGCGTGTTCGCCATTGCAGGCAAGCTGTTCGGGCTGCGCTTTGTCGAAAACAAGGCCGTTCCGGTGTATCATCCCGAAGTGACGGCCTACGACGTGACCGACGAATCGGGCAATTTCGTGGCCGTGTTCTACGCCGACTACTTCCCGCGCGAAGGCAAACGCAACGGCGCGTGGATGACCAGCTACCGCGACCAACGCGTGCTGGACGGCCGCGACGTGCGGCCGCACGTATCCATCGTGTGCAACTTCACCAAACCCACCGAAACCAAGCCGTCGCTGCTTACTTTCGACGAAGTGACCACGCTGTTCCACGAGTTCGGCCACGCCCTGCACGGCATGTTGTCGCGGTGCTGCTACGGCGGCACGTCGGGCACCAACGTCTATTGGGATTTCGTGGAACTGCCCTCGCAGATCATGGAAAACTGGTGCTACGAGAAAGAGGCGTTGGACTTGTTCGCCCGGCACTTCGAGACCGACGAGCCGATTCCGCAGGAACTGATTGCCAAAATCGTGGCCAGTGCCAACTTCATGGAAGGCTACGCCACGCTGCGGCAGTTGAGTTTCGGGATGCTTGACATGGCCTACCACGGCAAGGCCCAGCCCGTGACCGACGTGGCCGAGTTCGAGCGGCAGGCCATCCAGCAAACCAGCCTCTTCCCTGACACTGAGGGTATTAACACCAGCGTGGCTTTTTCGCACATCTTTGCGGGCGGCTACTCGGCGGGCTACTACAGCTACAAATGGGCCGAGGTGCTGGATGCCGATGCCTTTGCGTATTTCCAAGAAAAGGGGATTTTCAACCGCGACGTAGCCCGGTCGTTCGCGGACAACATCCTCTCCAAAGGTGGCAGCGAACCGCCCATGGAACTCTACAAACGCTTCCGGGGCCAAGAGCCGTCGCCCAAGGCGTTGCTCAAGCGCAGCGGACTGCTTTCTCAGTGATGAGTTATGAGTGGTTGTTTTAGGCAAAAAACGCCCAAAACGGCTGGATTGTCAGAACCTTGATTCGTGGGATTAGGGGATTACCATGATTTTAGTTCCTTAATCAAGGCAATCCTATAATCCTATGAATCAAGGTTCTGACAAAAACGCCATATCCCAAGCCGCGCATTTGAAATGCGCGGCTTTTTTTGCACATTGGCAGCACCGTATTGTACATTCCGGCGAACCGATTGTATGCGCAGAACAAACGAACGAAAACACGAACGAAAACCGGATTTCATCGCCGAAGTGTCGTATTTGAGCACCGAAGAAGGCGGCAGGCGGAGCTACGCGGCATCGGGCTACCGGCCGCACCTGAAATTCGAGGGAAGCGACTATTTGACTTCGGGCGAGCAGCATTTCCCTGACCGTGAAAAAGTGTTGCCCGGCGAGACGGCAACGGCCGAAATCAGCATACTGAGCGTCGAAGTTTTCAAAAACAAGCTGTTCGTCGGCCAGCCGTTCGAGTTTTCAGAAGGAGGGAAGCTCATCGGACGTGGCCGAATCGTTGAAATTGTAAATTCGGATTTGCAAAAACCAGTATAGCCCTCCGCGTCCTTTGCGAAAACCTTCGCGCCTTTGCGAGCATTTTTTCACGCAAAGGCGCAAAGAAAAACCACAAAGCACGCAAAGAGAAAAACAATGACCTGCCCCATCAACTGCTTTCACTGACCACTAACGACTTATCACTTATTACTAATGACTGCCATGAATAAAAAATCCTCTTCCCGTCGGGCGTTCATCCGGCAAAGTTCGCTGGCGGTGGCCGGTTTCTCCATTGTGCCGCGCCACGTGCTGGGCAAAGGCTTCGTGCCGCCCTCCGACAAGCTCAACATCGCGGCCGTGGGCTGCGGCGGCAAGGCCGACTTCAACATCCAGCAGGCGTTCAACAATGGCAGCGACAACATCGTGGCCCTGTGCGACGTGGACGACCGCATGGCGAAAAAATACCGCGAAAAATTCCCGAAAGCCCCGTACTACAAGGATTTCCGCCAGATGTTTGCGAAAGAAGCCAAGAACATTGACGCGGTGATAGTAACCACCCCCGACCACATGCATTACCCGGTGGCAATGGCCGCCATGCAGCTTGGCAAGCACGTCTATGTGGAAAAGCCCCTTACGCACGACATCTGGGAGGCCCGCCAACTTACCGAGGCTGCCCGCCGCTACAAATTGGTGACCCAAATGGGCAACCAAGGCAGCAGCGGCAAAGGCACCCGCGTGACCGAGGCCATTGTGCAGTCGGGCATGATTGGCGACGTACATACGGTGGAGGTCTGGACTAACCGCCCCACGTGGCCGCAGGGTGTGCAGTCGCCGAAAGACAAGGGTGAGAAGCAACCCGTGCCGCCGGAAGTAAGCTGGGACTTATGGCTCGGCACGGCTCCTTACCGCGACTATCACGAGGCGTACATGCCGTTCCGGTGGCGGGGTTACTGGGATTTTGGCACCGGAGCCTTGGGCGACATGGGCTGCCACTTCATGGACGTGCCGTTCCGGGCGTTGAAACTGGGCTATCCCACGTCGGTCGAATGCTCGGCGAGCCAAGTGTTCGCCGACTTTTTCAAGGAATCGGTTTTCGAGGACGTAGGGCCGTCGGCCACAACCATCCACTTGAAATTCCCGAACCCGAAAGGCGGCAAAGAACTGAGCCTGAACTGGTACGACGGCGGCATCCGCCCGGCCCTGCCCGACGGCTGCGACTATGAGAAAGT
>JALOMD010000486.1 GCA_025455595.1 Cytophagales bacterium
GCTGAGCAACACCTTCGGGTTTGGCGGCCACAACTGCTCGATTGTGTTCCGGCGGCTGTAAAGTCGCTTTAAGTGCTTGGCCATTAGTAGTTAGCCTTTAGCAAAACAGTATAATATGCTTGTTTTCAACAACTTACAAAGTGTTTCAAGCAAAAAACAGGTGAAACTATTTGTGACCGGGCACTTATTATGCCTTTCGCTTGGCGTGAGAAACGGGGTGTTGTTGTAGTCCCGACAGGTCGGGATTCACCCGAAGGGTGATGCGCCGCAGTCAAGCCACGCAAGCGTGGCTCTCCGAATGACATTCGGAGATACCAGCGAAAGTCCTATTATTGTTAAATAGTTGCATTGTCTGCCGAAAGGCGTTCCTACCGATTGCGGAATTTGCGTCCCGACGGGTCGGGATTGCCCAAAACGGTAACCTGACCCGGGTTAATTGCACTCCCAAAATTCCGCGCAGTCGTTTAAATTTGCATTTCGCAAACCACTGGCTAAAAGCCAACAGCTAACAACCCTGTACTCAAATTCGTAAATCGTACCTCGTAAATCGTAATTCTCCTCTGTGTTGGGTTTTGTAGCCGATTTATTCAACTTCTCCGGTTCGGCGGACAAGCAACTGGGCAAAGCCGTCAGGCAAATCACGGGCAGCCGCCCGCGAAACCTGCGCCTGTACAAGCTGGCCTTGCAACACACCTCGGCGGCCCGCGAAATCAACGCCAGCGGTTTCCGTGAGTCGAACGAGCGGCTCGAATACTTGGGCGATGCCATCCTCGGTGCCGTCATCGCCGATTTTTTGTTCAAGAAATTTCCGTTTAAAGAAGAAGGTTTCCTCACCGAAATCCGTTCCCGCATCGTGAACCGCGAGTCGCTGAACGCACTCTCCAAGAAAATCGGCCTCAACCAACTCATCGTCTTCGACGGCAACCGGCGCACGGCCCTCACGCACAAATCCATGCACGGCGACGCACTGGAAGCCTTGGTGGGTGCTATTTACTTGGACAAAGGATTCGAGGCCACGCGGCGGTTCATCATCCAACGCCTGCTCAAGCCGCACTTCGACTTGGAGAACATTGTGCAGAACAACCCGAACTACAAGAGCCTGATGATTGAGTGGGCGCAACGGGCCAACAAAAAGCTGCACTTCCAGATACTCGAAGAACGCGGAGCCTTGCACAACAAGGAATTCATCGCACAGGTGATTGTTGACGGCCAGCCGATTGCCACCGGCAGCGGCTACAGCAAGAAAAAAGCCGAGCAAGCCGCCGCCGAAAAAGCGTGCGAGATGTTGGAGGCGAAGAAAAGCGAAAAATAAGGTCAGAAGTAAGAGGTCAGAGGCGTTTTGGGCGAATTTTGCTCAAAACGCCTTTTGTTTTCGGATTCAGTTGAAGCGTCATTGCGAGCGGAACGAAGTGGAGCGTGGCAATCTCTCACGGAGCCATGCGAGCCTTGGGTAGAACCGTTTTGCCGAGCCTGTGACGAACAGATTGCCACTCCCGACACGTCGGGATCGCAATTACGGATATTTCTTTAGCTGTTTTGAGCGTTCCCGCCGATTGCGGGATTTGACAATTTTTGCCCAAAACGCTTTTCGTCTCTCCAACCATCCTTCCCCACAGTGACAACGTCAAACGCTTCACATTAAACGTTAAACGAAACCGGAAACTGCTCCACGCGGATGTCTTTGGCACAGCGGAAATGCCCTTCCGGACAAGCTGCGTAGCCGTGTACCCCGCACGGGCGGCAGGGCAGCGGCTCCTCTTTTTCCACGACAAACGACCGTTCGGACAGCGGGCCGTAGCCGAACATTGGCGCGGTGGAGCAGAACACGGCGCAGACCGGCGCGTTCATGGCCGAGGCTAAGTGCATGGGTGCCGAGTCGTTGACGTAGTTCATGGCGGCGCGTTCCATCAACGCCGCCGAGGCCAGCAACGGCAGTTCGCCAGCCAAGTTACGCACTGATTTCCGTTGGCTTTGCACCGCAATTTGCTCGCACAGGTCACGGTCGGCGGGGGCACCGAGCAGATAAACGGCATGATTTTCGGGTAGGCGGGCGATGAGTTCCAGCCATTTGTCGGCCGGAAACTGCTTGGTGAACCACACCGATGTGGGAGCGATGCACACGTAAGGCCCGGCTTGCAGCGGAGCCACGCGTTGGTAGTCGGCGGGCGACGGATAGAGGCGCGGCCGAGCCGGAGTTTCGTCGGTGAGGTGTTGGATGAGGGCGTGGTTGCGGACAATCTCGTGACTGCCCTCCGACTGGTGCGTGACCACGCGGCTAAAAAAACGCGACAGCGGATTCACATCAAAACCGACCGTTTCGCGGGCACCGGAAAACACCGTAAGCCAACCCGTGGTGGCAAACCGCTGCACGTTGAGGAGACAGTCGTAACGACGGCGGCGAATCTGGCGCAGAATGCGCAGCAGGTTCCGAAACTTGCCGCCTTGCTTGTCCCACACGTAAAGCGTGCCTACGTGCGGATGCCCCGCCAACACGCTTTCGTTGCCTTTGCGCACCATAAAGTCAATCGTGGCACCGGGGTAATACGCACGCAGTTTTTCAATCAGGCCGGTGGCCAAAATCACATCGCCGATGAAGGCGGTTTGGACAATCAGAAAAGACATCAAAAAAGGTCAGAGGTCAGAAGTCAGATGCGTTTTGGGCATTTTTTGCTTAAAACGCCTTTGGTTTCGGATTCGGTTGAACCGTCATTGCGAGCCTTGGAGCGAAGCGGAAAGGCGCGGCAATCTCCCACGCCTGCCACGCCGTGGCGTGGGAGCCACGCGAGCCCGTGCCAGAGCCGTTTGCCGAGCCTGTGACGATGAGATTGCCACGGCCTTCCGCTAACGCTACAGGCCTCGCAATGACGGTTCTTCTTTAGGCGTGTTGGCTGTTTTTTGCCTAAAACGCCTGCTGCCAAAATGGCTTTCCGGCCCCAAAAGTCGAAAATCAATTTTACATTTTTCATTCTTCGTTTTTAATTTTCCACTCCACGCCCGAATCAAACTTTTCGGACGGGCCATGCGTTTTCCAAAATGGCACATGGCAGCGGCGAAAAACGTACCTTTGCCGTGCAGACATCTCATTCATGGAAGAATACGACATTCATACCCTGTCCAACGGCATACGTGTCGTACACCGGCAGGTGACGCACACCAAAATCGCCCATTGCGGCTTCACGCTTGACATCGGCAGCCGCGACGAAAAGCCTCACCAGCAGGGAATTGCCCATTTTTGGGAACACATGGCGTTCAAAGGCACCCGCAAACGCAAGTCGTTCCACATCCTGAACCGCCTCGAAGCCGTGGGCGGCGAACTGAACGCGTTCACCACCAAGGAGAAAATATCATTTCACGCCTCGGTGCTGGACAACCACTACGAGAAAGCCTTCGAACTGCTCACCGACATCACCTTCGACTCGGTGTTCCCCGAAAAGCAAATCGAACGCGAGCGGAACGTGATTCTGGAAGAAATGGCGATGTATTACGACTCGCCCGAAGAGTCCATCCAAGACGAGTTCGATGCCGTGGTGTTCGACAACCACGCGTTGGGTTTCAACATCCTCGGCACCACCGAAAGCGTGCGTTCGTTCCACCGCGACGACTTCAAGCGGTTCATCGCCGAGAACCTGGACACCTCGCGGGTCATTTTCTCGTCGGTGGGCAACGTGCCGTTTACCAAAGTGAAGAAACTGGCCGAAAAGTATCTCGCCGACATCCCGACGTACACCGCCAAACGCCAACGCGAGCCGTTTTTGCACTTCGCGCCGCAGCCGGGCATGAACTCAAAGCTCAATTTGGCCCTGCGCGAAAAACACGGTTTCGTATATTCGGTGGAGGCCAGCTATTCGCCGTTCCTCGAAACGGGCCTGATGGCGATTTACTTCGGCACCGAGCCGAAACAGTTGCACAAAAGCCTGTCGCTGATCGGCAAGGAACTGAAACTGCTGCGCGACAAAAAAATGGGCACGCTGCAACTGCACACGGCCAAAGAGCAACTGATGGGCCAACTGGCCATGTCGGAGGAAAGCAACCTCAGCTTCATGCTCATGATGGGCAAAAGCCTGCTGGACACCGAACGCATAGACTCGCTGCCGGAGATTTTCGAGCAAATCCGCCGCGTCACCGCCGAGCAAATCCGCGACCTCGCCAACGAAATGCTGGACGAAAGCCGGTGGAGTCAGTTGTTGTATTTGCCGGAAGAATAAATCCTTTGCCCACCGCTTATGCTTTCTCACTTTGACATTAAATTCAGACGGGAGTCGGATTGGGACGCTTTGCACGAGTTAGGTCTGACTTTTCAGGACATCGAACAACTTTTCTATGGAGAATACCATGTGGTACATTTTTCTGACCATCACCCATTTGTGATTGGCTATACCAACTTCCGTATGTTATTGGTGGATTTCGCTTTTGACTTTAGCAACGGATTGATTATCATTGAGGAAATCAACTACGCCCGAGCCGATGAAATCGAAGAAAAGTATTGCAAACCCCGCTGTCGGTAAAATAGACTACAACCGCACGTTGACCGGCCGCAACGCCGACGAAGTGGCCCGCGAAAGGCTGGAACGCAGCAAAGACTCGATTCCGATGACCTTC
>JALOMD010000487.1 GCA_025455595.1 Cytophagales bacterium
AGGTTCAGGATATTGTTGGTGAACGGGTCGCGGGCGGCGTTGTCCACGAAGTTGGAGTGGCGCATCAGCCCGAAGGTGATTTGGTTCAAACTGGCCATGCCGTCTTGCACAAACCGGTCGTTGCGCATGTTGCCGCCCAGTTTGGCCGCGATGTTGAAGAGTTCGCTCAGCCGCTTGTTGTACGAGATGATGAAGTCGTGGTTCCAAATGGTGTTGGTGATGTTGACGTTGCGGAAATATCCGTTCACCACGGCGGCTTGGGTGCCGCCCCGGTTCAACTCCACAGTCTGCCGCTCCGAGTATGTGTCAAGGCCCACCCGGTAAGTAAGCATCAGGTCAGGGTTGACGGCATAGTTCACGATGTTCGATGTAAAAAACCGGTTAGTCACGTTGGTGGTTTTGTAGTACTTCACCGCCCAGCGGGGGTTCACGATGTCGTTGCCGCTACGGAAATACACGCTACGGTTGTCCACCGGGCTTTCAAACGGCAGGCCCATCAAGTCCACGCTGCGGGGCGTGTAGAGTACGTTGGCGAAAATCGAAGGGAAGTCGTTGAACGAGTTGTTGCCGTCGCCACCGTTCAGCGGCGGCGAAGCTTGGTCGGTGTTCACGTAGTTGAACGCACTGCGGATGCTGAGTTTGTCGGTCAGTTGTGCGTTCATGCCCAAGCTCACGTTCAGTTTGCGCAGCGTGTTGCCCGGCACAAAACCTTGCTCGTCCACGTAGCCCACTGTGGCGTTGTAGCCCATCTTCTCCGTAGCCCCGTTGACATTTAGCGAACTGTTGCTGATGACCCCGGTACGGAAAAACGCCTCAGGGCCGTCGTATGCCCGGAACGCGTACCGCCGCCCGATGAACTGCGGGAAAGCATTGCGCAAACTGGCATCCTGCAAGGCGTTGAACGGGTGGTTGATGGAATCAACACCGTTGGTCAGGTTTGGTGGGAAGTAGCTGCCGAAACGCGGCCCCCAGTTGCTGAAGAAAAACCCGGGGTTCTGTTGGAAGCCGCCACCGTAGTTGTTTTGGTATTCAGGAAGCGAGGCGATGCGGTTGACGAACACCGACTGCACCAAATTGATTTCGGCCGGTTTTGCTTTCTTGCCACCGCCCTTGGTGGTGATCAGGATCACGCCTGCCCGGCCTTGGTCGCCGTACAGAGCCGTGGCAGCCAAGCCGCGCAGGATGCTCACGTTCTCAATGTTGTTGGGGTCAATGTCAAGAAAGCGGCTGGGCGTGCTTTGGTTTCCGGTGTTGAAACCGCTCGTGTTGCTGCCGCTCACGTTGTTGGTGCCCGAGTTGATGGGTACACCATCCACCACGAAAAGCGGTTGGTTGTTACCAGTTATGGAACTGTAGCCTCGAATAACGATGTTGGTGCCCGTGCCCGACACGCCGCCCGTCGAAGTGACGGCCACGCCCGGCACCTTGCCTTGCAGGATACGCCCCAAGTCGGTTTCGGGACGCTGCTCAATCAGGGCAGGAGCCACGCTGGTTACGGCATAGCCCAAGGCTTTCTTCTCGCGTACAATACCTTGGGCCGTAACAACCACTTCTTGCAGGGCCTTCACATCTGACACCAAGCCCACATCAATGGTGCTGCGGTTCCCTACCGTTACTTCTTGGGCGGTGAAGCCGATGAAACTGAACACCAGCACGGCGTTGTCAGGCACGGCTTGCAGCGTGTAGCGGCCGTCGGCATTGGTGGTGGTGCCGGAGGTGGTTCCTTTTAAGGCCACACTCACGCCGGGCAGCGGGGTGCCGTCGCCAGAGTCGGTTACGCGTCCGCTCACGGCACGCTGTGCCCATGCCGAACCACTCGACAAGCACAACAACACCAGCAAAAGCAGAGGCTTGTAAGATTTTCTCATAAAGCGTTGTTTTTGGTTAGGATGAAATAGGATTTATCGCAAAAAAGCTGGCTTGCGTAATACAAGGCCGGGCGGCCAAAAAGAGAATACTTTTAAGAGAGCTGGTTGCTTGCGAAGCAATTGTAGCAGGCAAAAATAACACAGTTGGACTGCTTTTGTCAAAAAATCTTTGGTTAAATTGTTAAAAAACAGAAAAAAAAGTCGGCAAAATCCCGGTATGTCCAATTATTATCTTATTTTTTCTCCCTTTATGCCAGATTTTTTGTTTGGCCGATACGGGACAAGAATATTTTAAAATATGGTTTTTTATATATGAAATAATATTTTGCAAAGGGAAGTTGCGTGAGTCGCTTGCAATTTGTTTGGCGGGCATTGATGTTTGTGTCTTCTGATTTAAGTACAAACCTTGCTTTGTAAGTTGTGTCCCTGATTCCGGCAGGACGTTCCGGCAAACCGGTGCGAAACTTTTCCCCGAGTCTGGCAGTTCTTCCAAAATCACTGTCACCTCATCCGTTTTTACTTTTTGCATGAAAAGCATCTACTTTTTCGTTCTCACAATCATGGCCTTTGCATCACTGGCAGGTTGCCAGTCTGGAACACAAGCCGAAACCTCAGTCGGCAGCGTACAAGTCGGCCAGTGGCGGGCCGTCATCCAGTCGCCGGGGGGCGAGTTGCCTTTTGGGCTTGACATCGCCGCCAAAACAGACAGTACTTTCAGCGTACACGTTATCAACGGCGACGAACGGCTGCCTATGGACGAGGCTGTGTTGCGCGGCGACTCGCTCCGCATCCCGATGCGGCTGTTTGAAGCCGAAATCGTGGCCCGCGCCGCCGATTCGGTGCTGACGGGCTACTACACCAAACCCGCCACGGGCCGCACCATACGCATGGATTTTTCGGCCCGGCGCGGAGCCAATTACCGCTTCGCATCCGGCACGGCACCGGCGGTGGATGTTTCGGGAAAATGGGATGTGGTGTTTTTTAACGAAAAGGATTCGTCGCGGGCGGTGGGGGTGTTCACGCAAAAAGGAAGCGAACTGACCGGCACTTTCCTCACGCCCACGGGCGACTACCGCTACTTGGCTGGCAACATGACAGGCGACACGCTGCAACTTTCCACTTTCGACGGCACGCACGTGTACTTGTTCAAGGCACTGACGAAAGGCGAGGGACAGCTTGCAGGCGAGTTTTGGTCAAGCGACCGGGGCTACCGCCGCTGGACGGCCACGCGCAATCCGAACGCCGCCCTGCCCGATGCCAATGCGTACACGCAGTTGAAGAAGGGGTACTCTTCACTTGCATTCTCTTTTCCGGATGCAAGCGGCAAAAAGGTTTCGCTCAGCGACCCGAAGTTCAAGAACAAAGTGGTGATTGTGCAGATACTCGGCTCTTGGTGCCCCAACTGCATGGACGAGACGAAGTTTTTGGCTCCTTGGTACCAAAAGAACAAAGACCGGGGCGTAGAAATCGTGGGGCTGGCGTTTGAGAAAAGCAACGACTTGGCGGTGTCAGGCCCGAAACTGCAACGCATGAAGGAACGCTTCGGCATGGAATACGATGTGCTGCTGGCTGGCGTGAACGACACCACGGCCTCGCGTTCGCTGCCGATGCTCGAAAAAATCAAGGGCTACCCGACCACCATCTTCATTGACCGCAAAGGCAAGGTGCGCCGCGTCCACACCGGTTTCAGCGGCCCCGGCACCGGCCAGTATTACGACGAGTTTGTCGATGAATTCAACCGCTTTGTGGACAAGCTGGTGGCGGAGGGTTGAATGGCTGATTGTTGAATGGTTAAATGGCTGGATGGTCAGCAAAGCGGCGGTTTTCACATCCGCCGCTTTTGCGTTTTGGCCGTTTTTTGCCCAAAACGCCTTGTCGTGAATTGCGGATAGGCAGTTAAAGGCGTGTTCGTGTAATCTGTGTCATCCGCGTCATCCGTGATGCAAGACAAAATCTCTGGTTCGGAGAGATAGCCTTGGCATGACCCCGATATAAGGGTTCACGTGGGGTAATACCAAATTTTAGGGCTTACGCAAAACTTTGGCAAAGGTGCTGGCGGTGAGCAAGTTGCGCGAAAACCTTTGCCAAAGTTAAACAACTCATCTTCAATGATTTATATAGCTTTTTGCGTAAGTCCTATTAAAGATTTA
>JALOMD010000488.1 GCA_025455595.1 Cytophagales bacterium
CAGCAGTCCTTGCAACGACAGAAACAGCTTGTGTACGTGCGACGGCGTGGACCGCGTGGGCGTGTGCGTGATGATGCGGTCGGCGAAGGTGCAGAGGCTGACGGCATCTTTCTGTTTCTGAAGCAGATAGGCCAAGCAGGCGGCGGCCATCACCGAAAACGTCGCCTTTCCCTTCGTGTCGGTCGGGTAGTACATCGAGGGCGACACGTCTATGAGCAACTGGCAGCGCAGGTTGGTTTCCTCTTCGTACCGTTTGGTGAACAGCCGGTCGGTTTTGGCATACACTTTCCAGTCGATGTGGCGGGTGCTTTCGCCGGTGTTGTAGAGGCGGTGTTCGGCAAACTCGACCGAAAACCCGTGGAACGGCGACTTGTGCAGGCCCGTGATGAACCCTTCGACCATTTGCCGGGCCAGAAACTCAATGTTGCCGAACGCGCGGATTTGCTTCAGTTCCATAGCTTTATGAAGTACGATTTTAATTCAGAATTATGAATTCAGAATTCATGTGAAATACCTTCCGTAGCGGCGGGTTTCATACCCGCCGCCAGTAGGCGTTTTGGGTATTTTTTGCTCAAGACGCGATGCGTTTTTCATGGCATATTTTGCGGACATGCCATGCTTATCTTTCTTGACACGGACGTTCGTTCCTATAAACTATATGCGTTTTAAGCAAAATTTGCTCAAAACGCTGCCTAATCTTTGCCCGTTCGATGGAGCAAAGGAGTCACAAGTTACGCAACCATTCATAAAAAACAACTTGAGCTTTACAATCGCGTTTTGAGCAATTTTTGCTTAAAACGAACCCTCACCCCCGGCCCCTCTCCCATAAGGAGAGGGGTGACTTTTCAACCAAACACGCCTGTAAATACAACCGGATTCAGACCATGAGCCGAGCCAACCCCGAAACACTCTCCTCTCCCAACGGGAGAGGGGCCGGGGGTGAGGGTTCAACAAAAGAGCACGCCCCGAAAATCGGGAACGTGCTCTTTCTGAGTTCTGACCTCTTAACTCTAACCTCTAACCTAAAATGACTAATCTTCAAACTTCCGCACCATGCCTTCTTCCAGGCCCTGATCCTTGAGCGAGGCCACGTAGGCTTCTGCATCCTTGCGGCGGTTGAACGAACCGGCCACCACGCCGAACGTCTTGGTGCGTTTGTCAACCCGGATGAAAACCTTGTGAACTTGCTTCTCGGCCAGTTGCCTGCACAACGACAACGCATTTTCGATTTGCTGGAAAGCCCCCAGTTGCACGCCGTAGCCGCTTACTTGCGCCACCGTGCCTTTCGTCGTATAGACGCGGCCCGGCTCGTAGTGTGGCTTTATGGCTGGCTCAGGCAACGCCTTCGGAGCCGGGTGGTACGCCGTGTTGATGACTCGCATGGGGCGCGGCTCAATCGGGGCGGATGTTTGGGCCACTGTTTCGGTTTCAGGCTCAGGCGAAACGCTGCTGCTGCCCACCACTTCCACTTTCACCGGGGCGGTGCCAGCCGCAACCATGCCCAGTTCGTGGGCCGCGGCTTGCGACACGTCAATGAGGCGGTCTTTGACAAACGGCCCCCGGTCGTTGACACGCACCACCACCGAGCGGCCGTTGCGCACGTTGGTCACACGCACCAGCGTGCCGAAAGGCAGCGTGCGGTGGGCGGCGGTCAGTTTCTCGTTGTGATACCGTTCGCCGTTGGTGGTGCGGCGGCCGTGAAACTTTTTTGCGTAAAACGAGGCCCGGCCTGTCTTGCGGTAACCCGGCTCGGTTTGGGCAATGGCCCCGGCGCAAAACCATAGGAAAAGTACTAAAAACGCCGGTATGCGCAAAGCCCGCCTGTAGGCAACGGCTTTGCGCCGGAAAGTTGTGCTAACCATGAAATGCTGTCAGATTTTGGTGAAAAAACATACCACTTGCGGCATCCTGAACACTGGCAAATCGCCCCGCACGACGTGCCGCAAGAATCAGTTTTTTGAGTCAAAAAGCTGATAAACAATCTTTTACGTAAAAACAGGGCGAAATGTTGTACCCAATAATAAACAAAACGAAACGAAATATCCAAACCGCCGGGGCATGAAAGCACGGCACGGCTGTGCCATTGGCGGCCCGATGCGTCAAAAATTATACTGATTGGCTGCGGATGAAAGACAGTAGTACGAAGAATGTTTTTCGGAAAATTTGCAATTCTGTGCGTAAACCATTTTTTTAGTAGCCGCATTACTTGTCCGTAACAATTTAACCTAAACAACCCCAGTATTGTGGAAGAGCAAAGAGAAAAAGACGAACTGTACTCCAAACGCGTGCGGGCCGGCAAGAGGACTTACTTCTTTGACGTGAAAAGCACCCGCGCCAACGACTATTACCTCACCATCACCGAAAGCAAACGCCGCTTCAACACTGATGGCAGTTTTGTGTACGAGAAACACAAGGTTTTTCTCTACAAGGAAGATTTCGACAAATTCATTGAGGCGTTGCGGGAAGCGGTTGACCACGTGAAAACCGACCTGATGCCGGACTTCGACTTCTCGCAGTTTGAGAAAGAAGATTACGAAAACGCCGCCGAAAACGAAGGGGGCGAGTCTGAACTGAAGTGGGAATGACGTTTTTTTACCACTGACATTTACCAAGCATCCGTATTTCGGGATGCTTTTTTTATGACCGGGAAAAAGTAGCAAGGGGTACGTGGCGTTTTGGGCAATTTTTGCTTGAAACGCTTTTGGGCAAATGCGGCGCGGTTTGTTATCTGGGCGAAGCCCACCCCAACCCTTGGCACAGGTTAGCCCACCAAACTCTCGTTTGGTGTCCTCCAAAGCAAGGGAGAAAAGCCTGCTGCGTTCTGAATAGTTCCGGTCTGACGCACCGCGTCTGACCTACGTGGCTAAAACGTTTTGGGCATTTTTTGCCCAAAACGCTTTCTCACTCATAACTTATCACTTCTCACTCATCACTCCAACAACGCTTTTTCGGCGGCTTCGGCCTGTTCGAAGCGGAATTCGTCCATCACCTTGCGCATCTCGTCGGTGATGCGGGCGTTGCACAGGTTGCCGATGCTGCCTTCGTGGGTGTGGTTCACCTCCGTCTTCGGTTGGTAGGTGCCGTCGGCGAGTTCGCTGCCGACTTGTCGGTACGCATCTCGGAAAGGCACGCCTTGCAACACCAGTTCGTTCACCCGCTCCACGGTGAACAGGTGGCGATACCGGTCGTCCTTCAGAATGTCGGTGTTGACGCGGATGTGTTCGAGCATGAAGTGCGTCATGTCGAGGCACTGGGCCAGTTCGTCCAAGGCCGGAAACAGGATTTCCTTCGTCAGTTGCATCTCGCGGTGGTAGCCAGACGGCAGGTTGCTCGTCAACAAGGCGAGTTCGTTGGGCAGGGATTTCAGGCGGTTGGTTTTGCCGCGCAGCAGTTCGGCCACGTCGGGGTTTTTCTTGTGCGGCATGATGCTCGACCCGGTGGTGAGTTCGTCGGGCAGGGTGAGGAAACCGAAATTCTGGCTGTTATACAGGCACACGTCCATTGCCAGTCGCGACAGCGTGCTTGCAACCGCCGCCACGGCTACGGCTACGGTCTGCTCGGTTTTGCCGCGCGTCATTTGGGCATAGACCACGTTGTAATTCATCGTTTCGAAGCCCAGCAGCCGTGTTGTCAGCGTGCGGTTCAAGGGGAACGACGACCCATAGCCCGCCCCCGAACCCAGCGGGTTTTTGTTTGTCACGCGGTAGGCCGCCTGCACCAGCAGCAGGTCGTCAACCAAGCTTTCGGC
>JALOMD010000489.1 GCA_025455595.1 Cytophagales bacterium
CGAGGCGCGGAGCAAGCAAGGCAAAAAACTGACCGTCGAGAAATTGGATGCCAACAGTTGGCGCATCCGGCAGGCCGACCAGTTGCACCGCATCAGCTACACGGTGGAAGACACTTGGGACACCGACGCGCCGGGCGAGTTTGTGTTCGAGCCGTGCGGCACCAACATCGAGGAAGGCAAAAACTTTGTGCTGAACACGCACGGATTTTTCGGCTATCTGGACGACCACAAGCGGGTGCCGTACCAAGTGACGGTGCGCAAACCGGCCGGTTTTTACGGCTCCACGGCCCTGACCGCCAGCCAAACCTCCGCCGAGGCCGACACCTACGCCATTGACTCGTACAACGACTTGGTGGACTCGCCGATGATGTACAACCGCCCCGACACCACGGTGCTGAAAGTGGGCGGTGCCGACGTGCTGGTTTCGGTTTATTCGCCCAACCGCACGCTGTCGGCCAAGGAGGTGGGCACCACCATCCGGCCCATGCTGGAGGCGCAGAAAAACTACCTCGGTGGCAAGCTGCCCATCAAAAAATACGCGTTCCTGATTTACCTCTTCGACCAAAACCCGAAGTCGGGCAAGATGGGGGCGTTGGAGCATTCGTATTCGTCGTTCTATTGCCTGCCCGAAGCAAGCATTTCCGACTTGGGCCAAACCCTGCGCGACGTGGCCGCCCACGAGTTTTTCCACATCCTCACGCCCCTGAGCATCCACTCGGAGCAAATCCATTACTTCGATTTCAACAAGCCGCAGATGTCCAAGCACTTGTGGCTCTACGAAGGCATGACCGAGTATTTCGCCGGACACATGCAAATGCGCGAAAAACTGATTGACTTGGAGAAATACGCCCAGATGCTGCGCGACAAGTTCTACGGGGCCGACCAGTACAACGACACCCTGCCGTTCACGGTGATGAGCAAAGGCTGCCTCGACGTGTTCAAAGACCAGTACGACAACGTCTATCAGAAAGGCACGTTGATAAACCTGTGTCTGGACATCAAACTGCGGCAACTGTCGGGCGGCAAATACGGCGTGCAAAACATGATGGCCGAGTTGGCGAAGATGTACGGCAAAGACAAGCCGTTCAAAGACGAGGAACTGTTCGACGTAATCGCCAAGATGACGTATCCCGAAATCCGCACGTTTTTCAAACGCCACGTCGAAGGGCCGGAGCCGCTGCCGCTCGAGGAATGTTTCGCGGCGGTGGGCATCACCTACAAGGCGCGGGGTGGCGTGCAGAAAGTGATTTCGCTGGGCGGCATCCAACTGGGCTACAACCCCGACACCAAGCGATTGGTGATTGCCAGCACCGAACAGATAAACGATTTCGGCCGCAAAATCGGCTACCAGGAAAAGGACGAACTCGTCTCGCTGAACGGCACCGCCCTGACGCTGGAAAACGCCCAACAAGCCATCACCGATTACCGCGACAAAACCAAGGAAGGCGATAACTTGGAAATAGTGGTGGTGCGCAAGGATGCCAACGGAAAAGAGCAACAGGTGAAACTGCAAGGCAAAGTGGAAGCGCAAGAAGTGGAGCAGCGGCACCTGTTCAGCCTAATGCAAAACCCAACCGCCGAGCAAACCGCCCTGCGCGGCGCGTGGATAGGAATTTAATCCAGAATTAAGAATTCAGAATTCAGAGTTCAGAATTGAGTGCCGTTTTGGGCAAAAATCGCCTAATACTAATTTTAAAGACTGACTGCGTAATTTTCTCGATGCAAATGCCTGATTGTCAGTATATTTATAATTCCAAAATCCGCATTCCGACTTCAAAATTGGTATAAAACGCCTTTTTGCTGAAGAAAAAAGATAGCACACGGATTAGAGGGATGCGACGGATTGGAACGGATTAAAGCCGTTTCTTGTCCGTTGCATCCGTTCAATCCGTGTGCTATTTTTTTACGACGTTTTGGGCAAAAATCACCCAAAACGCCTCGTTCCTTTCCTCCGCATTCTCCCTTCCACCCTCCATTTAATCATTCGTCGTTGTACCTGTGGACAATTATCCTCAGCCGCTGCGCCTGTGTCTTTCATTAGGACATCCAATCTGAAAATATTTGCTTCAAAATGCTGATAATCACCCCATTGATCCATTAACCGATTAGCTTATCAACTGTCTTGGCTCGTTTTTTTACGCCGTTTCCGCCATCAGACACTTGACAACCTTTTCACCTAAACCAATACACATCATGGAAAACCAAGGAACTTATCGTGAGGGTTCTCTTTCGTCGCAGCCGCATCGTGAAGAAGTGGTTGCACAAACCACATTCGCCGACGGCTGGCGGCGTATCTCTTGGGGTGCCATTTTCGCTGGCGTGCTGGTGGCCATCGTCACCCAACTGGCCCTTACATTGCTCGGCGTGGGCATCGGCCTGAGCACCATTGACCCAACCGAAGAGAACAATCCGGTGTCGGGCTTGGGCACCGGCTCGGTGATTTGGTACGTGGTGAGCAGCCTCATTGCGCTGTTTGCAGGCGGCTGGGTGGCTGGCCGCATGGGTCGTTCGCACCGCGCCGCCGACAGCGTGATTCACGGCATCGTCATGTGGAGTTTGGTGACGGTGTTTTCGTTCTACATGCTTACCACCACCATCGGCAACATCATCGGCGGCGTGGGTCGTTTGGTGGGCGGCACTTTGCGAACCGTCGGGGCAACGGCAGCCACTGGCGTGATGGCCGCAGCCAGCGGAAACGAGTCTGGACAAGGACAAGGCATGAACTTGGACAACCTGAAAGGCCAAATCAGCCAGTTGTTGAGCCAAACCGGACAGCCCGGCCTGCAGCCCGACGCTCTGGGCAACCGCACAGAGAAGGCCGTGGATAGAATCATCGCCAACCCGCAGTCGGCCGACGACGTGATTCGGCAGTTTTTCGGCTCCGGCGGCCCCGGCGGACAAATAGACCGCGAAGCTATGGTGAACCTGATTGCGGCCCGCACCGGGAAGTCGCGCCAAGAAGCTGGTCAAATCGCCGACAACTGGGTGGCCTCCTACAACCAAGCCCAGCAGCAGTGGGAGCAAACCAGGGTGCAAGCCGAGCAGCAGGCCCGCGAAGCCGCTGATACCGCCGCCCGTGCATTGTCTATTGCTTCTATTCTGGCCTTTGTCGGTTTGGTTTTGGGAGCCGTGGTTTCTGGGTTTGCCGCCAAAAAAGGCCGCGATTCTGCTGAGTTGGTGATGGTGCATCACGGCACGGGTTCGGCCATGGCTCACAATCCGCAGGCGCGGTATTGAACAATAGGCTTTCCGCGAATAGAAGGCGTTTTGGGCGATTTTTGCTCAAAACGCCTGTTGAAAGAATAGCACACGGATTGAGCGGATTAAACGGATAAAAAAACGGATTCAATCCGTTCCGATTCTTTGCATCCGTTTGATCCGTGTGCTATTTTTTTATTTGGTACCGAATGCCGTTTTAGGCAAAATTTGCCCAAAACGCACCAAGTGATTCACCGCAAAATCTCCCGCCCAATCACAATCTTCTGGATCTCCGACGTGCCTTCGCCGATGGTGCAGAGCTTGGCATCGCGGTAGTATTTTTCCACCGGAAAATCCTTCGTGTAGCCGTAGCCGCCGAAAATCTGCACGGCTTCGTTAGCCACTTTCACCGACACTTCCGAAGCGTAGTACTTCGCCATTGCTGACGCTTTGGAAACCGGCAGTTTGCGGTCTTTCAAGTCGGCGGCGTGGTAGGTGAGCAGCCGGGCGGCCTCGATTTCCGTTGCCATGTCGGCCAACTTGAACTGA
>JALOMD010000490.1 GCA_025455595.1 Cytophagales bacterium
AAACAAACGGGCAGCCAAAAGGCCGCTATGCTGAAGCTTCCGCCTTTTGCCGCCCGCTGCCGATTATGCCGACTTTAACCAAAAGGATTTGCGTCTATACCAAAGACATCCAACGCATCACCGGACGCAGTGAACGCTACGCCCGCCAGCTTCTGAGCCGGATACGGCAGGCCAACCGCAAGGAGGCCGGTAGTCTGGTGACGGTGAAAGAGTTTTGCCGGTTCACCAAGATTGGGGAGGACGAAGTGGAAAAGTACCTGTGAGACCAAAACCTGTGCAGAGCTAATTATCTGGTTTTGAGGGGTTTATGCGAGTGTTAAAAACCGGTGAACCAATAGGTGAACCAAAAATAATTTTCTTTATAATTATTTGATAATCAATAAGTTATATTCAGAGTTCAGGAGCCTCTCTCTCCGCCCAGAAAAAGAAAAGCCCCGATTGAAGCGGGGCTTTTCTTGTTTCAATATTCAGGCAAAATTCGGCCTTCCTGCTTCCGCATCATTCCGCGACTCCTTTGCGCCACTCCTCCACCACCGGATACCAAATCGGCTCGTACTCCACGTAACGCACCAGTTCGAAAACGTCTTCGGTGAATACGTTGGGGCGGCGCATGAACGTAAAGTTGATTTCCGAGAAGTTGGCATTTTGCGTGTACGTCCACACCTCCTTGTCGCGCAGGCGAGTCACTTGGTCGGGCTGGCCCAGCACCACGTAAATCATGCCCATGTCGGTTTTCCAACCCTCCTTGTAGCTGGTAAACAGGCGGTTGGCCGAGGCCACGCGCCGATAATACGCCCGTATGCTGCGTTTGGCGCGGGTTTCGCTGCTGCTGGTCAGGCGCAGCCAGTAGGTGTCAAGCGTCTTCTTGGGTGCGGTGGTGGTTTGCAGTTCCTTGAGTTCGTTTTTGGTGCTGATGTAAATCAGCGGCTTTACCAAGTCTGCCGGACGGGTGTAGCGTGGGTAACGCTTGTCACCGATGAGGATGCTTACCCCTGTATTTTGGGTAGTGTCTTCCTGAAACAAGTACAAACCAGGGCTGGACAGGTTGAAGAGCTTGTTGGTTTCCACCGTAAACATGCTGTCGGCTCGCACGGTGTTGGTCACGGGCTTGGCGGCGGTACCCATCGGCGAGGGAGCCGGTTCAAAGTCTTGTCGGTAGCGCAGCACCGTGAGGCGGCGGGCGGTTCGGTTCAGTGTCAACACTTGCAGGGTGTCTTGCGTGGTGGCGTAGTTGCGCATCATCGGGAATTCGCCGTATTGCTCGAATATGCCGTAAGTGTCGCTGAGGCGGACGGGCGTAAACTTAAGCGGCACGTCGTGCAGCACCTTGCGGCCCGCCGCCAGGTTGTTGACTTCCATCAATAGCAACGCGTTAGGTATCGAAAGCTTGCCCACGTCAAAGCTGAACAGAAAACGCCCGTCGTCTTCCGGCGTTACGTCTTCGGGTTGCAGGCGCACATTCTGCCGACGCAACACCTCGCGGCTGTTGTAGTCGGGCAAGATGGCGTAGTTGAAGATGAACTCCGTGGCAAACCGCTGCGGAGTCATGGCCTTGAAATTGCCCAGCACTTGCGCCTCCACAAACACCCGCACCGATGTGTCTTGGGTCAGGGTTTTGCTTTTGAGCACAATGCTGATGTCTTCGCTCACCACCGGCCGCGCCGGGGTGCTGATGGGCTTTTTGGAAGGCTGGCGGACACAACCGGCCGCGACAAACACAGCGGCGGCCGCCCACCAAAACACTGAAAAAGTCGGCTTCATATTTCGTTGATTATTGACTTTGCTGCCAGACGTTGTGCAAACGTCCGCCGGTTTTCGTAAAATTGACTAATTTTGTACAAGCAACGCAAGCAACAAACGGCTTTTTTCGCAAGATTTCTCGTTTACAACGCACGAAAACACAATACCAAGCACGGTTTTTGGTTTACCTACAAAACGCACGCCAGCATAAGCAAAGTATAAAAACGGAAGTATGAGGTACGAATTCCATTCTTAATGAGTGAATGAGAGAATAGCGTTTTGGGCAATTTTTGCTCAAAACGCCTTTACTCAAGACCCTAGACCCAAGACTCAGGACTAATTTTATGCAACTCATCAATCCCGCTTACACCGACCCGGCCCGCGTGGCCCAACTGGCCGCCGACTTCCAAGCCGGACAGCCGTACAAACATTTGGTGCTGGACAATTTCCTGCGCGACGACGTGGCCGCCCGGCTTTACGAGCAGTTTCCGTCCGTAGAGCGGCTCACCAAGCACTGGAAAGGCCTGAACGAAAACAAATCGGAAGGTTCCAATTTCTCGGACTTCGACCCGGTGTTTTCGCAAGTGCGCACCGAAATCATGTCGCCGGAGTTTGCCCAGTGGATGGCGCAAGTTACTGGCATTCAGGGTGTTTTCGTGACCGACGACAACCTCGGCACCGGCCTGCACCAAGGCGGCGACGGCAGCTTTCTGGACATCCACGTGGATTTCAACATCCACCACGAAAAGAACGTACATCGGCGGCTCAACATGCTCATCTACCTGAACCGCGACTGGCAGGACGAGTACGGCGGCGGCATGGAAATGTGGAACGCCGACATGACGCGCATGGAGAAAATCGTGATGCCGCACCTGAACCGCTGCCTGATTTTCGAGACCAGCGACATCTCCTACCACGGCTATTCCAAAATCACGCTGCCGCCGGGCCAAACCCGCAAGTCGTTCTACACGTATTTCTACACGCCGATTACCGACAAAACGCTGCTGAACCAATACCACGACACCATTTTCAAACCCAAACCCGGCGACAGCACGCTGAAAAAAGTGGGTACCAATACGAAAGAAGCCCTGAAAAACTTCGTCAAGGGCAAACTGAAGAAAGCGGGAGTGAAGTTTTAATTTTGAATGAGTGAATGATAGAATGAGTGAATTTTAGTCGCTCTGCCCACACAGACAAGCGTTTTGAGCAAAAAATGCCTAAAACGGCTTTTGCTCTGTATAATTACAGACAAACGCATCTCTATTTATTCTATCATTCATTCATTCCATCATTCAAAATTATGTCTTTCAGCACCACAGAAATCACTTCGCACGAGATTGTGTCGGACAACCCGATTCACCAGCGGCTGTTGTTTGCCTACCACGAAGCCACGCTACTGACCGACGGTCAGTTGCTGGAAGTGGGCTGCGGCGTGGGGCGGGGCATTGAGATTCTGTCGGCGCACTGCGACCAGTACACGGGCATTGACAAAAACGAAAAACTGATTGCCAGCCTGCGGCAAACCTATCCCAACGCCTTGTTCATCCAGCAAAACGTGCCGCCGTTGCACGACATCCCTACCGACAGCTACGATTGCGTCGTGGCTTTCCAAGTGATTGAACACATCCAGGACGACGACCTGTTTGTCAAGGAGTTGCGCCGCGTGCTGCGCGACAAAGGCCAACTTATCATCACCACGCCGAACATCAGACGGTCGCTGACGCGCAACCCGTGGCACGTGCGTGAGTACACCGCCGAAGGCCTGGCCACGCTGATGCGACGGCACTTCACCAAACTGCGCACTTTTGGCGTGCAGGGCAACGAGAAAGTGGAGGCGTACATGGAGCAGAACCGCCGCGCCGTGGAGAAAATCACCCGCTACGACGTGCTGAACCTGCAATACCGCCTGCCCCGCGCCGTGCTGCAAATCCCCTACGATATTCTCAACCGCCTGAACCGCAAGAAGTTGATGAACGCCAACACCGGCTTGGTCAACGAAATCCAGC
>JALOMD010000491.1 GCA_025455595.1 Cytophagales bacterium
CTCCTCCCCCTTGGGGGAGGCCGGGTGGGGGCTTTCCATCGCCTCGGCGAGCAGTTGCTGCTTGTCAACCGGAACGACACCGGCGTATTCGCACACCAGTCCGCCGCCGAGGTTCGATAGTTCGGCGATGAGGGCAGGTGGCAGGTTGAGGGCGAGGCACACGGCCGCGATGCTCACCACCGTGTCGCCCGCGCCGGACACATCAGCAATTTGCCGCACGTGGGCGGGCAGGTGGTGTTTCTCGCCGCCGAGGTCTATGAAAACGCCCCGCTCGGACAACGTGAGCAGCACGCCGCCGAGTTGCAGGCGGTCTTTGAGTTGCGTCACGGCGGCTTCCAGTTCGTCGTGGTTGCCAGCCCTGAAATCCGTTTTCAGTCCGTCGCGGAGTTCCTTCAGGTTCGGCTTGAACAGCGTGGCGTGGCGATAGTGCAGGAAGTTGCGTTTTTTCGGGTCAACTACTATCGGGATGTTCAACTCGCGGGCCTGGGCGGTCACCTCGGCAATCAGCAATTCGTCCAGCACGCCCTTGTCGTAGTCCTCGAAAATCAGCACATCGCAGGTGGGCAGCAGCTGCCTGATGCGTTCGGCAAGCTGTTGTTTCTCGTCGGGTTGCAGCAAGGCATCCGTCTCGGAATCAATGCGCAACATCTGCTGAGAACCGGCCAAAATGCGTTGCTTGATGGTAGTGACCCGGGCCGGGCTGGCAGTGATTCCTTCGCGGGTGAGGCCGCTGTCGTCAAGCAATTGCAAGAAATCCTGTCCGTCGGCATCGGCACCGACCACGGCGCACAGCACCGGCTCGGCTCCCAACGCCTTCACGTTGAGGGCCACGTTGGCCGCGCCGCCGAGGCGTTTCTCGCGTTTCTGCACGCTGACAATCGGCACCGGGGCTTCGGGCGAGATACGATCCACGCGGCCCCACAGGTAGGAGTCCACCATCACGTCGCCCACAATCAGGACGCGCAGGCGGTTGAAGGAATCGAATATTTCGGGCAGGTTCATGTTGCGGCGGGAGAAAAGGCCGCGCAAAAAAACGAAATTTCGGGCAATAATGACTGTGCGCCTCTACGGTAGGATTGTTAAAAAGCGTTTTGGGCAAAAATTTTAAAATCCCGCAGCAGGCGGGAATGCTTAAAACGCCCGCCTACAGACAGGCCCTCACCGCAAAAACAGAAGTGCCACTATCGTGTTCCGTGGCACACAGACCACAGCAGCTTACTTCAATCCATTCGTGAGTACGAATTTGTCGGGCTTGAATTTTTCCCATCATTTCGGAGAAATAGTACTAATACCGATTTTGAATGATTAATGCGTGATGCCGAACAATTAATCACCTGAAAATCAGAAACTTGCAACCGAAAAACACCCAATTAGTCTTTTGTTTTAGTAGGACTTTCGCTTGGTATAAATTATGGTGAAAAACCCTTGCGCCTTTGCGCCTTGGTGGTTCGTCTTTTACCGCTAAGGCGCAAGGACGCGAAAAAAACACGCGATTTCATTCGGCAAGTCTATGCCAAAGCGAAAGTCCCATTTAGTATAAAACAAGCTGAAGAACACGTATTTGAGAGTTGTTGACAAATTGACAGTCAGTGTTCTTGCTCAAGACCAGAGACCCAAGACGTTTTGGTATGAAAACCCTGGACTGTCACGCACAGGCTCATAAAAGACTATGCAAAAAAGCGTTTCAAGCAATTTTTTCCTAAAACGCTTTGTCAAAAAAACATCTGAAGATTTCAGATGTTTACAGTCTTCTCTGTAGCCGTGATTGGCAATCGCAGGTTTTTATTTGAAGAACAAATATCCCAGAAAAATCCCCGCAATCACGCCTACCAAATCGGCGATGAGGCCGGCCACGATGGCGTAGCGAACCCGCTTGATGCCCACCGAGCCAAAATACAATGCTACTATGTAGAACGTCGTGTCGGCGGAGCCGTTGAAGATGCACGCCAGCCGCCCGACGAACGAATCAGCACCGTGGGTTTTCATCGTTTCAATCATCAGGCCACGGGCACCGCTGCCACTGAACGGCTTCATCAACGCCACGGGCAGGGCGGGTACAAAATCGGTGTTCAGGCCAATGGCGGCGAAAAATTTCCCCAACGCATTCACCACATAGTCCAACGTGCCGGAATTGCGGAACACGCTGATAGCCACCAGCATCCCCACCAAGTACGGCAGTATTTTCAGCGACACCTCGAAGCCGTTCTTGGCTCCGTCAATGAACGCGTCGAACACATTGATGCGTTTGCGGATGCCGCCTGCAATGAACGCCACGATAATTACGAACAGAATCAGCGGCCCGGCCACTTGCGAGAACCGCTCTAATTGCACCTTGTCCAAGCCGCTCAAATACCACAACAACAACCCCACTGCGCCGGTAATGCCCAGCAGCCAAGCCAACACTACCGGGTGTAAGAAATTGATGCGCTGCCAAAGGCCTACCACTATCATGCCCACGAAAGTGGTCACATACGTGCCGATGAGACACGGCACAAACACATCCGACGGATTGGCCGCGCCGAGCAAAGCCCGCTGCGCCATGATGCTCAACGGAATCAGCACCGGCCCGGCGGTGTGCAGCACCAGAAACATGATTTGGGCGTTGGAGGCGGTTTCTTTGTCTTTGTTCAGTTCCTGTAGGCTTTGCATGGCTTTCAGTCCGAACGGTGTGGCGGCGTTGTCCAAGCCCAGCATGTTGGCTGAGAAGTTAATCATCATCTGCCCGCTGGCCGGATGGCCTTTGGGTACTTCGGGAAACAGCCGGTTGAAAAACGGCCCGATGAGCCGCGACAGAAACCCGATGGCCCCGGCCCGTTCGCCGATGTTGAGGATGCCCAGAAAAAACGTCATGATGCCCGCCAGCGGCAAGGCGATGTCCATGATGGCAATCTTGGCCGTGTCGAAAGTGCCGTCAATGATGAGTTTGAAAATCTGCGTGTCGCCGAGAAAAATGTACTTGCACAAGGCAACCACGAAGGCGATGAGAAAAAAAGCTATCCAGACGTAGTTAAGAGCCATGTTTTGAAGTACGATTTTAATTCGGAATTTAGAATTATGAATTCAGAATGCGTTTTGGGCGGTTTTTGTCCAAAACGCATTCTGTACGCAGGTCAGACGCTGCGCGTCTGACCTCAATCACAGGCTCGCTACAGACCAAAGGCTTGCGTTTTAGGCAAAAATCGGCCAAAACACATTCGCAAACAATCTTAGACGGCTTATAAAACGCAGTCTGTCCAATTTGTGATTTTACAGTTAATTTACAGTGATTTCTATGGCGAGCATGAAAAAACAAGTCATGCCAAGCACAAAAATCATTTTAAAATCACAGTTCTGACAATGCCGTTTTAAGCAAATTTTGCCCAAAACGCCCGTACAATCAACAAACCGAAGATTCGACGAAGCCAATCAGCAATTAACAATCAACCATTTAGCCATTCTCTCATTCAACATTCAATCATTCGACATTGAACAAGAAGCCGTTGGCTACGGCGTATTTGACTTTCCCGTTTTCAAACAGCAGGAAGTTGGCCTCTTTGCCTTCGCCGGGCGTGGGGTCAAACTTGTCGTCGGCATCAAGAACGTGGACGGGAAGCCGCAGGCCCACCCGCTGCGCGGGCGTGAGGCTCGCCACGCGCACGGCCACGTAGCCTTGCCGTACCAAATTTGTCAAGTCCATTCGGCGCAACGCCTCCACCGAACCCATCGGAGACGGATACAGGCGGCCTTCGCGCAGTTCCAGTTTGC
>JALOMD010000492.1 GCA_025455595.1 Cytophagales bacterium
GACGAACTTTACGCCCGCAAAGACATTGACGCGGTGATGATCAGCACCGCCGACTTCCAGCACCCGCTGCACTTGATCGAGGCTGTGCGGTCGGGCCGCGACACGTACTGCGAAAAGCCCTTCGCCGAGTCAATGGAAGATGCCCGCGCCGCGTTGAAAGCCGCCGAGGAATCGGGCAAAATCGTGCAAATCGGCTCGCAGCGGCGCAGTGCCCCCAACTACCACGCCGCCGCCGACTTCATCAAGTCGGGCAAGTTCGGTGAGATCACAATGGTGGAGATGAGTTGGAACGTGAACCAGCCCGGCCGCTGGCGGCGACCCAAACTGGTGGCCGAAATCCGCAAGGAAGACACCGACTGGGATCGTTACCTGATGAACCGCCCGAAAGTGGAATGGGACCCGCGCAAGTACTTGGAATACAGGTTGTTTTGGCCGTATTCGTCGGGCATACCCGGCCAGTGGATGAGCCACCAGATTGACACCGTTCACTGGTTCAGCGGCTACGAACAACCGCGCAGCGTGGTGGCCAACGGCGGCGTGTATTTCTGGAAAGACGGCCGCGTGAACGCCGACACCCTCACGGCCGTGTTCGATTACGGCCCTGCGGACGACAAAACAAAGGGCTTCCAAGTGGTGTATTCGTCGCGGATGCACAACGAGGCGGGCGGCATCAAGGAATACTACTTCTCGAACGGCGGCAAGCTGGACTTGGACAAGAACAGAATCACGCCCGAAGGCGGCCTTACGCAACACATGGCCAACGAAATGGGGATGAAAGGCAATCAGTTGGCCGAGGCCACGCTGCCGGGCATCAAAATGGAGACCGGAGCCAACACCAGCAGCGACCCGATGACCTCGCTGCACGTGCGCAACTGGATGGACTGCGTGCGCAGCCGCAAAACCCCCAACGCTCCCGCCCGCGCCGGTTACAACCACGCCGTGGCCTGCCAAATGGTGACCATGGCCCTGCAAACCGGCAAACGCGTCACCTTCGATGCGGCCAAGCAAGACATTGTGTTGAGCTGAAAAGCCCCACCCCGGCCCTCCCCAAGGGGAGGGAGAAAGGTTGGCAGTGGCAGTTGGCAGGAAGCAGAAAAGCGTTTTGGGCAAATTTTGCCCAAAACGCTTTTTTTGTTCCGCAATCCGCATTCAACATTCCGATTCCTTTTCTCCCTCCCCTTGGGAAGGTCGGGGTGGGGCCTTATCTCAGGGCCTGAATGCCAGCATCAATAAGCGTGATTTCAACCCGGCGGTTGTACCAGCGGCCTTGTACCTTGTCGTTGTCGGCAATCGGCTCGGCAAAGTTGTGGCCTGCGTAGGTGAGGCGAGCTTCAGGTATGCCCTTGGATGCCAAGTATTTGATGACCGACAGCGCACGGTTTTCCGAAAGCGTTTGGTTGTAGTCTTTTCCGCCCACGTTGTCCGTGTGTCCGTACAGCCGCCCGACCAGCGTTTTGTTCCGCAGCAAATGCGCCGCCAGCCGGTCAAGCATGGTTTTGGCCGTGTCGGGGATTTCGTACGAGTCGGTGGCGAAATGCACGTTGGTGGTGCGGAAGATATTCAGTTCCTTCACCGGCAAATCCATTTCCACGTCCGCCTTGTTGCCAGCCGCCAGCGGCATGTCGTCTTTTTCTCCTATCGGCGCAAGGGTTTCTGTTTTCTGTACCAACTCCTTGTAGTGCGGCAGTGCGGGATCGGCTTCACTGGAAAACGAACCGGCCTCCAAGAACACACCCGAATCCAAGGCATAGTCGCCCACGTCGCCAATGGCGAGTTTCAAGTGGTATTTTTTGTTCGGAGTCACGCGGCATTCGGCAGTCAACACCTTTGTAAAGCCGTCGTATTGGAAATGCGTTACCAAGTCCTGGTCCAGTTTGCGCCGCTCGCGTTCGTCCACCAGCCGCGCATCGTCGTTCAGCGACATTTTCGTTTTGTGGAAAATCCCGTTGCCCGTTTGCGAGGAAGCAGTCACGGTTTTGGGGTCAACGAAATAGTCGTTGTTCAAGTAGATACGGCGGAATTTCTTGTGGTTCACGTTGTTCACGGCCACCGGCTCGTCGGTGCCGGGGATAACCGCGAGGTTCTGTTTCGGTAGGTCGGCCCCTTCGATGAAAAAGCCGAACACGTCGTTGAAACGTGAGCCGACATATTCGCGATATTCCTCAGAGCCAAAGCAATAGCGAAACGAAACCTTGTTGTGCTGCGGGATGAAGTCGAATTCCAGCACCATCACGTCCAGCGTGCGGCTGCCGCAGAGGCGGTTCAGGTCGGGGTCGCCGATTTCTTTGTTCTTGATGGTTTGCGCCGTGGTCACCACGCCCGAGCGGCCCGGCACGTTGTTCGGCCCGACGGCATCGTGAACCTTGCCCGTGGAAAGCAACAGGCCGCTGCGCATCCCGATGACGTTGGAAGCCACTTGGAAGTAGCCGATGCCCGCCCGGCCGCCTTTCATGCGGATGTTCCCGATTTGCACGCCTTTGCCCATCAGCACGCGGCTCACCATGTTTTCCACAGTGCGCGAGGTGTCCACCTTCAGTTGTGCCTTTGCGTCGCAAAAGGCGAGCAGGCAAACCGCCGAAACCAATATCTTTTTGAAAACTTGCATATAAAAATCTTTAGAAGACGGAATCGAAAACGAACTCTTTTTATATCTTAAGATTCTGAAAATCAGACTTTTATATAATGTTTTTACAATCGAGAAATTGGAAGAATATACTTTTACAAAGATTTATCAGTATTTCTCTTGTAACTTCCGAGCCAACTTTCTTACATTAATTCGGAATTTCTTACATAAGGTAAACGGCAAACATGAAAAACTTGGATTTTAACTTTCGTCCGGCGGCCCGCCGACTACTGGTTTTCGGTTTTCTGGCGGCAAATAGCCTGACAAACAGCGTTTTGGCACAAAACGACATAAAACTGACCCAACAGGGCGGCAAGGTGTCGGTAAGCATCGGAGGCAAGGAGTTTACGCAATACTTGTTTGGCACCGACGAACTGAAAGGCTGCAAAAAGCCGGTTTTGTTTCCCATCCTTACGTCCGGCCAAACGCCGATTACGCGTGGCTATCCGTTGCAATCCCGGCCCAACGAACGGGTTGACCACCCGCACCACGTGGGCTCGTGGCTCAACTACGGTGACGTGAACGGCCACGACTTCTGGAACAACTCAACCGACATCGGCCCTGACCATAAAGGACTGTTCGGTACGATTGTCCATACGGGCATTGTGCAAACGAAAAGCGGCAAGCGGCGGGGCGAACTCACCGTCACCGCCGATTGGCTCGACACGAACGGAAAACCGCTGCTGCGCGAAACAACCACGTTTGTGTTCTCGGCCGAAGGTGAGGCCGTCCGGCTGATTGACCGCACCACCACGCTCACGGCGGCGGACAAAGAGGTGGTTCTCAAGGATAATAAGGAAGGACTGGTGGCAATACGGGTGGCGCGGCAGTTGGAACACCCGTCGAAGCAGCCGGAGATTTTCACCGATGCCAGCGGCAAGGCTACCGCCGTGCCTACCTTGGACAACACCGGCGTGACGGGCCGCTACCGCAACAGCGAAGGCGTAGAAGGCGACGATGCTTGGGGCAAGCGTGCCCGTTGGGTGAACCTGACGGGCCGCATCGGGTCGGAAGACGTGTCGCTGGTCATCATTGACCACCCGAAAAACACCGGCTACCCGACCTACTGGCACGCCCGTGGGTACGGGCTGTTTGCGGCCAACCCGCTGGGGCCGAG
>JALOMD010000493.1 GCA_025455595.1 Cytophagales bacterium
CAGGGCCACCACGTTTGGGTTTCGCCGGCCCAGCTCCAGCAAACCGGCACCAAAACCGCTGCGGGTGTCTTTTTTATCGAGAATGGGGAAGTCTTTCATTGATAAAATTAAAGTCGAAAGTCGTTAGTGTTTAGTCGAAAAAGTAAAACCTGTGATTGCACCAAGAACAAGCCTATGAGTACGTTCGTGGCGTTTTAAGCAAAAATCGCCTAAAACGCCTATTCACTCATTCCGTCATTCACTCATTCAAAATTGAATCCGTACTTCCTCAATAGTCTCCCAGCGTCACCGGTAGTTGCGCCAAGGCTTGGGCCAGTTGATCGTCGTTGGGGGCCACGCCGTGCCATTTGTGGCTGCCCATCATGAAGTCAACGCCGTAGCCCATGCCGGTTTTCATCATGATGGCAATGGGTTTGCCTTTGCCCGTCAGCGTTTTTGCGTGTCCCAGCGTGTCGATCACGGCTTGCAAGTCGTTGCCGTTCTCCAAGAGCAGCACTTCCCAGCCGAAGGCCCGGTATTTGGCGGGCAAGTCGCCCAAGTCCATCACTTTCACCGTGGGGCCGTCAATCTGCTGGCCGTTCCAGTCAATGGTGGCAATGAGGTTGTCCACCTTGTGGTGGGCGGCGTACATGGCCGCTTCCCAGATTTGCCCTTCGTCCTGTTCACCGTCGCCCATCAGCACGTACACCAGCCGGTCGTCGTTGTTCAGCTTTTTGGCCTGCGCCGCACCCACGGCCACCGACAGCCCTTGTCCCAACGAACCGGAAGCCACGCGGATGCCCGGCAGCCCTTCGTGCGTGGTGGGGTGGCCTTGCAGCCGCGAGTTGATTTTGCGGTGCGTGGACAGTTCGGCCACCGGAAAGTAGCCGCTACGGGCCAAGGTGGCGTACCACACCGCCGAAATGTGGCCGTTCGACAAGAAACACAAATCTTCGCCCACGCCGTCCATGTTGAACTGCGGGTCGTGCTTCATGATGTGAAAATACAGGGCCACGAAATACTCGGTGCAGCCCAACGCACCGCCGGGGTGGCCGTTGCCTGCGCCGTGTACCATGCGCACAATGTCCCGCCTGATTTGGGCGGCCACTTGTTTTAATTCGTCTTGAGTCTTGGGTCTTGGGTCTTGAGTCATGGGTCTATTTTCGGTTGCAAAGTTTTTTGTAGGTTATAAATCATTTTTTGGATTTCGTTGATACTTTCAAAAAACGGTTGACATTCTTGATCTGATAAATACCCAAGCCGCCCCGCGATAACCAATTGGGTTTCCAGTTCACAACTTGACCCGGATGCTATGCCTAAAAAGTTGTTGAATTCTTTGGTGTTGTTCTTGCCAGCCCCTTCTGCAATGTTGGATGCAATGCTTACGGCACAACGATTCATCTGTGGAACCAAGGCAAATCTTTCTTCACTCGGAAATCTTTTGGTGACGAGACAAACTTGGACAGCCAAATCAACGGATTTTTGCCAAACTCTTAAGTTCTTGAACTGATTCCTGGGACAATTTGTGACGATAGACCGTCATTCATCCCGCAGCAGCCTTATGGAGTAACCGAGTGTGATCCGTCAAGTGTTGGGATTTTCATAGGTTGGCAAAATGAATTTCCTACACAAGACTCAAGACCCAAGACTTGCGAAGCATGGTTCTTCGTGTCCACTTTCTCGATAATATCGGTGATTTTACCGTTTTCATCAATCACAAAAGTCGTGCGCAGGGTGCCCATGTATTTGCGGCCGTACATGCTTTTCTCCTTCCACACATCGTACAGTTCCACCACCTGCTTGTCGGTGTCGGCCACGAGCGGGAACTTCAGGTTGTATTTATTGATGAACTTCTGGTGCGATTTCTCGTCGTCCACGCTTACGCCCACCACGCGGTAGCCCGCTTGTTCCAATGCGGCCAAATTGTCGTTGAGGTTGCAGGCTTGAGCGGTACAGCCGGAAGTGTCGTCTTTTGGGTAAAAGTACAGCACCACTTTTTGCCCGCGCAAGTCGGAGAGCTTGAATGCGTTGCCGCTCTGGTCTTTGCTGGTGAAATCAGGGGCGTTGTCGCCGATGTTGAGTTTCATGGTTTTGAAGTCGTCAGTCGTTGGTGGTCAGTCGCCAGTGGATAAAACGAACAGACCTCGCCGCGAGCCGAAGCTTGGCAAGGTCTGCCGCACGGGGCAAATTTTGCGAAATCTGCCGGAAATGCAAAAACAAAAACAAATGTCCGAACTTTTGTTACCGGGCTTGGGAGGATCGTTTTGGGCGTTTTTTGCTCAAAACGCATTTACTGGCGCAAGCGTCCGCTTGTGCCGAAGGTTTGACCAGCGTCCGCTGGTCGCAAGCGAAGCTTGCAAAGAACGGCATCACACCGAGACATGAAATGAGAAAGCGTTTTGAGCATTTTTCACCCAAAACGCTTGTTGTTTTCCGCTTTTGTTGACCTCAGCTTTTGCAAACCTATCGGTTTGCGACCAGCGGACGCTTGCGCCAGACTGCGAGGGGTGACTTTTCAAGCCCCCTCCTTGGGAGGGGGTTGGGGGAGGCCCTTTTTACGGAATTTTCACCGCCAGCCGCGTCACGTTTTCCACGTTGTCTGCGACTTCCAGCACGAAATCGCCTTGGAGCAGGGGAAGGTCGTCGGGGCGGTCACTCCAGAGCAGGCCGGTCTTGTAGTCGTATTGCATCAGCAGCCAGCGGCCGTTGAGGGTGGCGCGGTACGTGCCGATGCCCGAAAGGTTGTCGCCAATGCGGCATACGATGCGTTCACGGTTTTTCACAACGCACTCGACTTTGGGAGCCGTGGTGTCGGGCAGGACGGCGAACGTGCCGAGGTCTTTGGTACGGAAACTGAGCCGTCCGTCAATCCAGACGCTGTTTTGGAAAGCCGCGTTCTGGCGGCCGCGCATCAGGTAAACGGCCGTTTTGGTGCGTAACGCTTCGGGTATGTCGGTTTGCAGCCGCACGTCAATGTAGTCGCGCAGCGGCACCGACGGCTTGCCGATTTGGAAAACGTCGCCTTGCTTGCGCGTCTCCAGATACAGCGTGTCGAACAGCGAGCTTTCGGTGAAAAGGATGCTCAACGAGTCGCTTTCGTACAGAAAATTGGTGTTCGACGGCACCCGCGAGCGGAAATGAAAAGGCTGCGTGGTTTCGCCCACCCGCACCGAGTCGGGCAAGGCGTTGCGCACGTCCCACAAGTAGGCCACCTCGCCTTTTTTCACGTAGGCCGCCGGTATGTTTTCGGCCCTGCCGTTGGCATACAGCACCGCCGGTTGCGTGCCCGTCGGCGGATTGTTCACCCAGAGGCAAAGCGTGTTTTCAAAAAGCTGCTGCTGCACCCGCGCCGCACCCGCCGCTGATTTGAATACTGGCAGCGAAGGCAAAGCGGGCGAGCCTTGCAGCACAAACTGCAGCCGTGTCACGTTTTGGTGGGCATCCCACACGCTTACTTGAACCGGATGCGGCTGGCTGTCGGTGATGCGGATGCGGCCGCGCTGCCCGTTGGTCTTGTAGGTGGTCAGTTCGTTGCCGTCGGTGAGGTAGCAACGCTGAAACCGCTGGCCCGACAGCCGGTAGTTTTCGTAGGCGATGTGCGTGTTGATGTACTGCGTCTGGTCGAAAGAGAACGTTTCGATGTGGTGCGAAAACACGACTTCGTTGTCCACTTTCACTTCGATGCAACTTACGCCGTTGCGGTTGGAAGTGCCGTCGGAAAGGTCGTTGGCGAGGATTTCAAAACCCAAGTCGCCGAA
>JALOMD010000017.1 GCA_025455595.1 Cytophagales bacterium
AAATTTTGAAAGGACTTTCTCCTGAATACGATGCGGAAGTGTTGCGCGTGGTGGGTCTGATGCCAAAATGGACACCGGGCGAATGGTTTGACGGACGGAAGATAACAGTCAGATATGCGTTACCCGTTCGTTTCGGCATTGATGAAGCAGTCAAAGAAGGTTTCGAAGCAGATTTTAAACCGTTTTAGGCAAAAAATGCCCAAAACGCCATTGTCTGAACCTTGATTCGTAGGATGAAAGGATTGCCTTGATTGAAGAACGGCGAATCATGTTAATCCCTTAATCCTACGAATCAAGGTTCAGACAAAATTCGCCCAAAACGCACTTGCCACTTGCGACCCACCACTTGCCACTACAAATCGGGAACGAATGTCAACAACGTGTGTGCTTTAAAAACCGATGCCTTCGCACAGGCGGAGCGGTAGGCGATGGCACAGAAATTTGGTGTTATGGGCTACTCACAATTTTCAACCTAAAACCCAAACATCATGGCATCTTTTCAGGATTCCGTCAAAAACTTTTTCTCGAACTCCGACAACGTGGAGTCCATGCGCGAGTTGTTCCTGCACGAGTTGCGCGACATCTACTACGCCGAAAACAAACTCGTGATGGCCTTGGGCCGAATGGCCGAAGCCGCCACTACCGACGAGTTGAAAATGGCTTTCCAAACTCACCTGCAAGAAACCCGCAACCAGTCGAGCCGGTTGGAACAAGTGTTCCGTTCGGTTGGCGAAGATGCGGAAGAAGTGACTTGCGAAGCCATGGACGGCTTGGTGGAAGAAGGAGAGGAGATGGTGGACGAAACCGCCCCGAACTCGCTGACCCGTGACGCTGGCCTGATCATCTCGGCCCAAAAAGTGGAGCACTACGAGATTGCCGCCTACGGCTCGCTGCGCACCTTGGCCCGGATGCTGGGCTACCAAGAAGCCGCCCGCCTGCTGGAGCAGTCGTTGGAAGAAGAAAAGAAAACCGACGCCCTGCTCACCGATCTGGCCGAGTCGTTCGTGAACCAACGCGCAATGGCAGAATGAATTAATTCAGAATTTTGAATTAAGAATTCAGAATTGACTTTTTATGACAAAGGCCTGCGTGGTTCCAACACCATGCAGGCCTTTGCCGTTTTGGGCAAAAATTGCCCAAAACGGTTGCGTTGCTTTTATCGCCTGCCTTCCTATGCCAAAGCCATTCTGAATTCTGAATTCAAAATTCTGAATTGATATCTACCTTTGCGCCAAACGTTAACCAACCGACGAATGAGAAAGAACTTTTTGTGGCTGTGGCTGGGCTTGTGCACCGGTGCTGCGGTTGCCCAAAACAATAGCCAACAATCGGACAAGCAACTGACCGATGCCACCGTGAGCCGGGCCAAGATCGAGTCGCACATTGGCTTCATTGCCTCTGACGAACTGCGCGGCCGCCAAACGCCATCGCCCGAACTCAACATTGCCGCCAAGTACTTGGCCACGCAACTGCGCAGCTACGGCGTGAAGCCCACCGCCGCCTACCCCGACTATTTGCAGCCGGTGGCGATGAAAACCGTGTCGGCCCCGGCGGAAGTGACCGTGGCCTACAACGACAAGACGTTTCGCTTCGTCGAAAACACGCTGATGCTCGAAGGCGAGCAGGCCGATCTGAACGCCGAGGCGGTTTTCCTGAATTTCGGCAGCGAAGCGGAGTTTGCCAAGGCCAACGTCAAAGGCAAGGTTGTGTTTGTGAAGGCCGGGCTGGAAGGACAGACCAATCCGCAGGCGTGGTACATGGCCGGGGAGGAAAAACGCAAACGCGCCGCCGACAAAGGCGCGGCGGCGTTGGTTGAGTTTTACTCAAACCAGCAATTGCCGTGGAAACTGCTTGTGAACTATTTCAAAGGCGGCGGCCTAACGCTTGACAACCCCGCCAGCCAATCCGCCCAAATGCCGCACCTTTGGATGCACGACCCCGACTGGAAGGAAGCCGCTTTTTGGGCCGCCAACAAGCAGAAAACCAAGACGCAAGTGAAAATCGGCGGCATCAAGGAGGACAAATTCACCACGTATAACGTCGTCGGGTATTTGGAAGGCACCGATCCGAAACTGAAAGACGAATACGTAACCTACTCGGCGCACTACGACCACGTGGGCGTGGGCAAGCCCGATGCCGAAGGCGACACTATCTACAACGGTGCCCGCGACAATGCCGTGGGTTCGGTGACGGTACTGGCCGCCGCCGAAAACATGGGCCGCTATCCAACCAAACGGTCGGCGTTGTTTGTGCTGTTCACGGGCGAGGAAAAAGGCTTGCTGGGCAGCGAATGGTTTGTGGATCACTCGCCGATTGAGATGAAGAAAATCGTCTATTGCTTCAACAGCGACAACGCGGGCTACAACGACACGTCGCTGGTGACGCTGTTCGGGCTGACGCGCACCACCGCCGAGCCGTACATCAAGCAGGCCGCCGAAGCCTACGGCCTCAAAGCCATCGAAGACCCGGCTCCCGAACAGGGGCTTTTCGACCGGTCGGACAACGTGAACTTTGCCAAGAAGGGCGTGCCGGCACCTACGTTTAGCATGGGCTTCACCTCGTTCAGCGGCACGGTCACCAAGTTCTACCACCAAGCCGCCGACGGCCCCGCCACCCTCGACTACGACTACCTGTTCAAGTTTTTCTCCTCGTATGTCTATGCCTGCCGCCTCATTGCCAACGCCCCCGAACGCCCGTTCTGGAAACCCGGCGATAAGTACTACGAAGCGGGAAAGAAACTGTACGGGAAATAGGGCAGAGGTCAGAAAAAAGTAGGCAGTGGCGGTAGCAGTGGGCAGGAATGAAAAGCGTTTTGGGCAAAAATTGCTCAAAACGTCTGGCTGTCGGACACCGCACCAGCCCCGTAGGGGCGACCCGTTTGTAGAGAATCCGACAACATCCACAGAAAAGCTCCGTAGGAGCGGCCCGGTTGACAACAAAACGTCAGGGTCGCTCCTACGGAGCTTTTATTTCTGTCGGTTCGGGTTTTCTACAAACAGGCCGCCCCTAACGGGGCTTTCATTTAGCCACCGGCGTTTTGGGCAAAAATTACCCAAAACGCCTTTTTCGACTGCCGCCTGCTACCGCAACTGCCAACTTTTTCTGACCTCTGACCTGTCAGTTCACCCGCACATTCCCGCCCGAAGTGGCGATGCGCACCGGGATGCCGCCGCCGTTGAGCTGGCCTTTCACCCGGTCGTCCTCTATGGTGCCTTTGAAGTTCTGCATTGAAATCGAAACCCGGTCGCCGGCGAGGTCGAGGTCCATGCCTTGGTCGAGGGGCATTTTCACGTTGATGCTCCCGCCGCTGGTGCCCAAGGTCAGGTACTTGCCGAGGCTCACAATGTCGGCGGTTACGTTGCCGCCGCTGGTGCGGGCTTCCACGCTGCCGCGCACTTGCGTGAGGCGGATGTTGCCGCCCGAAGTGGTCAGTTTCAGCGTGCCGCCTGCTTCCTCCACCTTCACGTTGCCGCCGCTGGTGCTGGCAACCAAGCCGCCGGTGAAACGCTCCACGTCAATGTTGCCCCCGCTGGTACGGGCTTCAATGTTGCCTTTGCTGGCGTTGATGTTAATATTACCGCCGCTGGTGGTCACCTTCTGGTCGCTGCTCATGCCGTTGAGCTTGATGTTGCCGCCGCTGGTCTGGAGCTTGGTGTCCACGCTGGCCGGCACGTAAATCCGAAACGAAATACTCAGGCCGTTCTCTTCCCAGTTCCATTTTTTCCAGTTGCTGCTGTTGAGCGGCCTGGCGGTGGCTGTCAGCGTGTTGGCGTTTTTGTCAATGGTGATTTCGTAGTTGCGCAGCCGTTCTTCAACGTCGGTGCGGGAAAGCTGGTCTTTCCAGTTGTTACCCCGGATGTAAACCTCAATCCGCGCCTCGCCCGGCTGCCCGCTGACCGACACATTGCCACCGCTGGTTTGCACCACCACGTTGGTTAGTCCGGCGGACGAGAAATTTTTGGTCAAATACGGTTTTTCGTTGTCTTGGGCACATACACCCGTTACGCTGGCACAGACCAATGCAAGCATCAGAAGGGTTTGTTTTGTTTTCATAGTCGAGAAAAGATTGGAAGGTTGGGAAGTTTAAGGTTACAGGTTTAAGGTTGCAAGTTACAGGTTGGCAGGCTCGCCGGGACGCTTCTATCAGGACTGTGATTTTACAGTGATTTTCGTGACGGGCGTGAAAGAATACAACTCATGTCAATCGAACCAATCATTTTAAAATCACAGTTCTGACAGAAGCGTTTTAGGCAATTTTTGCCCAAAACGCCTGACGGCACGCGCACCCCGTTTTCTTCCGTGTCAAGCTGGCAGTCTATAGATGCAATTGTGAAGGCCAAGGTTGCATGGCTTTTATCAGAAAAAGCTAAAACTCCCCCTTCGGGGGCTGGGGGGCCTCCACCCGTCCGTCGAACAGGTTGATGATGCGGCTGCCGTAGGCGGCGTTTTTCTCCGAATGCGTCACTTGGATGATGGTCACGCCGTCGTTGTTCAGTTGCTTGAACAGTTCCATGATTTCCTCGCCTTGCTTGCTGTTCAGGTTACCGGTCGGCTCGTCGGCGAGAATGAGCTTGGGCTTGGTGATGATGGCCCGTGCGATGCCCACCAACTGCTGCTGCCCGCCGGACAACTGGCTGGGAAACAGGTCTTTCTTGCCCACAATCTGGAACCGGTCGAGGATGTCGGCCACCAGCGACTGCCGCTCCGACGATTTCATGCCGTGGTACAGCAGTGGCGTTTCGATGTTCTCGTAAACCGTCAGCTCGTCAATCAAATGGTAGGCTTGGAACACGAACCCGATGTATTTCTTGTAGAGTTCGGAACGCTGTTTTTCCTTGATTTTATGGACAGGCTGTTCAATGAAATGGTATTCGCCTTCCGACGGCTCGTCCATCATGCCCAAGATGTGCAGCAGCGTGGACTTGCCGCTGCCGCTCGGCCCCATAATAGAGATGAACTCGCCTTCTTGCACGTCAAGGTTGACATCGCGCAGGATGAACGTCCGGCCCGCCTTGGAGTCGTACCACTTGAAAACTTTGTTGAGTTGCAATAGCATACAATGAATGAATGAGTGAATGATAGAATTTTGAATGGTTGAGTTGCTGAATGGTTGATTGTCATCTGTTGAGTTTTATGCAATTTTTGCTCAAAACGCTGCTGATTTTTAAGAGGCTGTTTATTCTGTTTTGTGTAAAAATCGCCTAAAACGCCCGTCTGTTGTCTTTTGCGAGCTTGTGCTTCCGGTCAGACGCGCAGCGTGCAGACCTGCGTGATAAAAAGCGTTTTGGGCAATTTTTGTTCAAAACGCCCTTTGCTCCATGCCCCATGCCCTCTGCCCTTGCCAATATGAGGCCAAAAAATGAAAAAACTGTAAAACGGGCGAATTTGACAGAAAACCTGTTCCGCCGAACACAAAAGGGTGTCCGATTTCGGACACCCTTTGTTCATTGCCGAACAGCCGCGTCATTCGCGGTGCAGGCGGTTCTCGCCGATGGTCAGCCGTTTGCGCATTTGGCCGTTGCCACTGTTGCGCACCTCCGACTCGCCAAAAGATGTCATGCGCAGGCTCTCCGAGGCGTTCAGGTTGAGGCGGCTTTCTCCGAACAAGTTGGTTTTTATTGTCTGCCCCTGCAAATTGCTGGCATATACCTTGCTTTCGCCGAAAGAGCGGTATTTCTGGGCCGTTGCCGTGCCGTTTTGTACTTCCACCGTATTTTCACCGAACAATGATACACGCAAGTTGTCGGCACCGATGTTGGCTACGTTGATCTCATTCTCCCCGTACAGCGAAATTTTCAGCCGCTTCGCCTCCAGTCCTGCAATTTCGGCGTGGTTTTCGCCCATTAGTTCCAGCTTTATCCGGTTGCCGCGCAACGCGTTACGGCACACCAATTTCTGTTCGCCGCGGACCTGTATGCAGTCGAGTTTTCGGTAAGTGACATAAGCCGTCAGTTTGGCGCCGGGGTAGAGCCTTTCCCAACTTGTGGGGCTTTTCCAACTGCCGCGCCGCTTGGTGGTGTTCAGGCGGGCTTCGTCCAAGTACAAATGCAGTTTCTTGCGCCGCACCTTGACGTTGATTTTGTCAGCGTCAACACCTTGGTGCTCAATGCGTACGCTTTCGCGGTCGCCTTCGGCCAGCACCACGTCAATCAGCGGACTGGACACAACGGCATCAAAGGCAGGCAGGTCTTTGGTGAGGGTTTGGGCTTGCAAAGCCGTCGTAACGGCCAAGCTTGTGAGAAGTAAGGCTACGGTTTTCATAGTGAAACGGGTGTTGAAGGTTGAGGTTCGGTGACAGGTATTCAAGGACTCCAAAGCGCAGATGCGGTTTTGCGGCGGCGGGTTGCATGGCTCTGTCTTTTTTTCTATCTTTGGAAAGACTACACAAGCCGAAGCTGTATGGAAACAATTGAACAAGTCCGACTGTCCGAATACGAAATCGAACGCGGGAAACCCATGCCCAACCTGACCCACGGAGCCATTCAGGCCAACATAATCGTACAATTAGCCATTTCATACGGAAATCAGTACCGCATTGCCAGCGAAGTGGCATTGGCCACCGAGCCGGAAGGCTCCACGCCTGACGTGGTGGTGTATCCGCAACGCGAACTGAACCTGGTGAACGAACAGGCCCGCCAAACCGACGCGCCGCTGCTGGTGGCCGAGATACAGTCGCCCTCACAGAGCATGGACGATATGGTTGACAAAACCGCGCGGTATTTTTCGTTCGGAGTCAAATCATGCTGGGTGGTGTTTCCGGCCATTCGCGGCATTGCAGTCTATTCGGCTCCGGGCGTGTACACGTTCTTTCACAACGAAGACATTCTCAAAGATGCAACGTTGCAAATAGAGGTGGACTTGAAGAAAATATTCGTCTGACTATTTGGATACGAATACAGTCCGAGGCGTTTTAGGCAGAAATTGCCTGAAACACTGCCTGACAGGATTTGAGACAGCCACAAACAGAAAAGCCTGATTACAGAAATCGGGCTTTTCTGTTTGTGGCTGTAGGCTGATTTTCATGTGGAGCGTTTTGGGCAATTTTCGCCCAAAACGGCAAACGAATCAGACGTAGAGATTTTCGGTTTTTCAACGACAATATTTTCGGGCAGTTTCGTTTTTTGGATATATTTGGAAAAACACGAACCGTTTATGGCACTGTTGATTGAACCGCAAGCAGCTGAATCTAAAGTTCCTTCGGATTACGAGATGGAACGAAACAAACCTATGCCCAGCACTTTGCACGCCGCCGTCCAGTCCAATTTGGTTTTTGAGTTCAAGGCAAATTACCGGGAAACGTACCGGGTGTTTTCGGAAATCACGCTGGACACCGCCCCCAATGCTTCCACGCCTGACGTGGCTGTTTACCCTTTTGTCTCATTGGATTTCACCAAGGAATATCCAGCCAAAAGAACAGACGCTCCCTTGCTGGTCATTGAAATTCAATCACCATCCCAGAGCTTCGACGAAATGCTTGATAAGACAGAGGTCTATTTCGCCTTCGGTGTGCAGTCGTGCTGGATTGTCCAGCCCCGCCTGAAAGGTATTTTCGTCTTCGAGAAGCCCAACCAATACGATTTTTTTCACCACGAGGATGTATTGCGTATTCCTGCTTTAGGCATAGAAATGCACCTGACAAAAATTTTTGAATAGAGTCGTCTCGGTCTAAGAGGTTGTTTAAAATTTGTTCTACTGAAGCGTTTTGGGCGTTTTTTGCCCAAAACGCCGTGAACACGCAGGTCTGCACGCGGTGCGTCTGACCGGAATCGGCCGAACGCCAAGACAACAGACGGGCGTTTTAGGCAATCCCGACAAGTCGGGACGGCCTTCGAAACCGAATTTTAAACAACCTCTGACAGTGAGCAAGCCGTGTTGTCTTGCCAGCAAACCCACCCCCTCCTGCAACAGTATCGTTTGTCATTCCGACGCAGGAGGAATCCGGCCTTCACTTTCGCGAAAATTACGGAGTTGCGTGTGTCTTGACACCGGATTCCTCCGGCACCAGAATGACAAAGGGATTGTCGGAATGACAAATCCAAATTTTTACGCATTTGTAAAAATATTAAACAATCACCTATTTGAAAAAGAAACGTTTCGAACAATTTTTATGAACTGATGCGCGACAGCAGTTCTGCAAAACACCTATTGCTTGCGCAAATAAATGTCGCCGCTGATGGTTTTCAATCTTATTTTCTCACCTCCGCTGTTCAGTTTCAAATCCCTCTCAAATTTGCCGCCCACGCGACTGAGGCCGTCTTCTGTCGGGTCTGGTTTTTCAAATGCCAAATTCGTATAGACATCGCCCGTAATGGTGCTGACGCTGAAGTTGCAGCGGGCGTTAGCGTCGGCTCTCAGGTCAATTTTGCCACTGATGGTTTCGAGTTGGTACACGCCCCGCCGGTAGTCCACGTCCACGTCGCCGCTGATGGTTTTCAGACTCACGTTTGCCTGTGAGGGTACAGTGATTTCATAGTCAACGTCAACCGATACGCGCGGCCCGGCGTTGATGTAAACCTTGTTTTCATTGTCCCAGTAGCCGCCGCAATCATAGTAGTAAGCAGAATTGTCGCCCACCTTTACGTTTTTGTCTGTTTGTGCAATGCGTTTCAAATCATTGATGACGCTTTTGATTTGGATTTTCTGTTCAGTGATATTTGTCTCCAAGTCGAAATTGTCGTTGTTCGCATTGCCGTTTATGTTGACGGCGGCATTCACGGCAATTTCGTTCCTTTCCCAAACCTTGATGCGGATGTCTGACGCGTATTTCAGGTTCAAGTAGATTTCCTTTCCGGCCGTGTACGGAACAATCTTTTCCACTTTTTTCTGGGCCGCCGCTGGCAAGATCAGTAGAAATAGCGTCAGACAGATAATTGCTTTCATAGTCGTGTTGTTTTGGAACGTTTTTGGATAAAATCGCCCAAAACGCTTCTGTATAACTGAACAAGCCGTTTTGGGCAATTTTTAACAAATTTCTGTGTGTAAGCATTTGACCGGATATGTCCCAAGCCGCCGCCCGACAGAGTTGATGTAAAAGTGGAAGCGTCCTCGCTTGCACCAGTTGGTTCACTCAAGACCCAAGACTAACGACTCAAGACTAACGACTACTTTTTCTTGCGCAGATAGACGTTTTTGTACGGCGACTCAAGGTGAATCTCAGTGCCACCGCCGTTGATTACGCCGCTGATGTTCTGGCTGCTTATTTTTTCCAAGTCTTCGTTGTCGGCGGCGGGTACTTTTACGTCGAAATCAGTGTAGATATTGCCATAGCTTGATTCGAGCCGCAGGTTGGCCTTGGTGTCGGGCGGCAAGGACACGTCCAGCGTGTTGTAAGTGGCTACAATGGAAGTCGGCTTTTCCTGATTGATTTTGTCGAACGACACTTTTACCTTTCCATAGACGGCGTTCAGTACCACAGGGCCGGTTACATTCGTCAATGTCACCGGTGCGTACTCGCTTTTTATTTCCAGTTCAGACTTAAAACTGTTCACCGTAATTCCCTTTGCCATCCAGCCTTTCGACTGAACGATTACATTCATGCGTTCCGGAATCAGGATTTTCAGGTTGCTCGCTTTGTTAGACAAACCGCGAATCACCACCGTGCCGTCGGTTTCCTGTATGTTGAGGCAGTAGCCGTTTGTATTGTCCATGAGGCCACTGCCTGAAATCAGCTTCAGTCCGTCTTCTTTCTCCTCGGTTGTGCAACGGTCGCCGGAAACCGCGATGTCTTTTCCACTGTAGCCTTCTATGACCAATGTGCCGCTTACGGTGCCAATCTTGACTTTGTTGGCCGATTTTACATTGAACTTGAAATCTTGTGCGTGGACAGAAGAAATCAATGCGGCAAGACAGAATGCAAAAAACAGTTTTTTCATAGTTGTAGTAGAATTTGGAGTAGATAATGCGGTTTTAGCCATTGGTTTTTAGCCTTTGGTTTCTGTCAATGCGTTTTGGGCGATTTTTGCTTAAAACGGCTTCTGATGTATGAACGGAATTAAGCAGTCGAGCAAAAGTTTTCGGGGATTTGTGCTTGGGATTACAAATCCTTCCCAGTCCGGTTCGGGATTGCAAATCCCGAACAGCACGCGGCTCTTTCGGATTTGCAATCCGAAAGCAAACTGTCTCGAATCTGCGATTCGAGGCCAAACACAACATGACTTTTGCTCAATCACTTAAACATTTATAGAATTTTGGCTTAGTAGCTCCGAATGTTATTCGGAGTGTCACACAACGCGTGACTTAGCTGCGGCCGAAGCCGCTTCGCGACTGATCCGAACAACATTCGGAGCCACTAAGCCAACGCCTTGATTTAAATCGTCTTCAGTTCTTTGCGGATGTTCTCTTTTATGTCTTCGGGCACGGGTTCTTTTTTCAGGAATTCTTCAATCACCGGCTTGGCTTTTTTGTCTTTCAGGGCAATCATGATGTTGATCAGGGCGATTTTCACCGAAGGGTCGTCTTGGGTCTTGATGCTCTGTATCAGGGCCGTGCGGGCCTTGGGGTCGTCTTTGAACGTGAACAGGGCGTTGGCCGCAGCCAGCCGGACGTTGGTGTTTTCGTCGTTGTCCAATGTTTCGATCAGTGCGTCTATTACTTCCGGGCTTTTCTGTTGCATTTCATAGACGAAGTTCACGCCTTTGATGCGTTCGCTGGCCGACGACTGTTTCAATTGGGCCATTACCACAGTTTCGCGCAGTTTTCGCATTTCGTCTTGCAAAGCCTGCGTCTCTGTTGCAGCGGCTCTTTGTTGATTTCCACTGTAGAAACCCAGTACAAACAAGGCGATTCCGGCGGCAATGCCCGCCGCCCACTGTGCTGCGCGTGGCCTGAACGCAATGATACGGGCCTCTTTCTGTAGCTTTTTCTCTAATTCCCGGTCAAAGTCATCGCCGAGGCTTTCTTCCTTTTGCCGCTCCACGAACAAAGCGAACTGTTCGCGATAGATGGCCAAGTGATGCGGAATATCTTTGGTTTGTGTGAAATACGCTTTCAGTCGTCTTTCCTCGGCAACCGTTGTTTCGCCTTCCCAGTACTTGTCGAGCAGTTCTTCAATGGTTTCCATATAATTCAATGAGTGAATGAGTGAATGAGTGAATAGAATTTCAGCAGCCTGATTTTACTCGCCTTTTCGCCTTGTTGTTCTTACAGAGATTTGTTGAAAATCGCCTAAAACGGCTTTTGTTCAATCTGAAAGGCGTTTTGGGCAATTTTTACAAAATCCATGGCTATGCGTCAGGCCCGTATGTTCATTTGTATCAATATCTCGCGCATTTTTTTGCGGGCACGGCACAGGTTCACGCGTACATACGCTTCGTCGCGCTGGATGATTTCAGCGATTTCTTCCAGTTCGTATTCTTCCACGTCACGCAATTGCAGCACAATTCGCTGTGTGGCGGGCAGTTGTTCTATCACTTGCTCTATTACCTTGCGCGTTTCCCAAGCCTCGTACGATTTGTCGGGCAGCACGGCTACTGATGCTTCTTCGTGGTCGTCTATGGATGCAAACTGGTTTTTTTTGGAACGCAGCCTGCCCAGACACATGTTCTTGGTGATTTTCATTGCCAAAGCCTCCACGCTGTTGTAGGCATCGAGCTGCTCGCGGATGTCCCACAACCGCATGAATACGTCTTGCACCACGTCCTCCGCGTCTGCCGGGCTGTCCAAAAACCGCTTGGCAAAACGAAAGAGTTTGTTTTTGCTCGGTAGTACGCTTGTTTTGAAGTGCTGCAAGTCCATTGGTGTTGCCTTTCGTAAAGCATGATGCACAAGTTGGCGTTTTGTTACACGCGGGTTGAAAAATATTTTTGGTTGTTAGTTGTTGGCTGTTAGCTTTGAAAAACAAGAAAGCCCGATTGAGAAATCGGGCTTTCTTGTTTTGTCTGTACGTGTCTTTCAAATACAGCTTTTTGGGCAAAAAATGCTCAAAACGCTGATTGTCTGAACCATGATTGGCTTCGCCGAACTTGCGTTTCGTAGGATTGAGAGATTGCCTTGATTGAACAAAAGAGAATCATGCTAATCCTTGAATCCTGCGAAACGCAAGTTCGGCGAAGCCAATCATGGTTCAGACAAAAACGGCAAACGATAAACGTTAAACGAACTCACACGTGGAAATTCTCCGTCACCACCTTGCCGTCGAACAGATTGATGATGCGGTGGGCGAAACCGGCATCGTACGGAGAGTGCGTCACCATGATGATGGTGGTGCCGGCTTCGTTGAGGCTGCGGAGCAGTTTCATCACTTCCTCGCCGTTCACTGAGTCGAGGTTACCGGTCGGTTCGTCGGCCAGAATCAGCTTGGGTTCGGCTACCACGGCGCGGGCAATGGCCGTGCGTTGCTGCTGTCCGCCCGACAGTTGCTGCGGGAAGTGGTTGCGGCGGTGCATCATGCTCATGCGTTCGAGGGCCGCCTCCACCTTTTGCTTGCGTTCGGTGGCGGGCACTTTCAGGTACAGCAGCGGCAATTCCACGTTCTCGAACACGGTGAGTTCGTCAATCAGGTTGAAACTCTGGAACACAAACCCGATGGCCCCTTTGCGGAACTGTGCCCGCTGCCGCTCCGACACCTTGGCAACCTCTTTGCCAAAAAAATGGTATTCGCCTTCGGAGGGGTTGTCGAGCAGGCCGAGGATGTTGAGCAGCGTGGACTTGCCGCAGCCCGACGGGCCCATCATGGCCACGAATTCGCCGTCGTTGATGTCAATGCTCACGCCGTTCAGGGCGGTGGTTTCCACTTCGTCGGTGGTGAATACTTTTTTCAGGTTTTTGGTAGAGATCATTGTTGTATTGTTGAATGGTTAAATGGCTGTATTGTTGAATGGCTAAATTGTTTCCTTAGCAGCGCGTTTTGGGCAAGAAACGCCCAAAACGCCTTTTACTGCATTAATAGCAATAGGCTAAAGCCTGCGGCACATTCATTTCTATTCGCTCCGCAACGCTTTGACCGGATTGGCCAATGCGGCTTTGATGGCTTGGAAACTAACCGTCAGCAATGTTATCATCAGTGCGCCCAAGCCGGATGCCGCGAAAATCCACCAGGCGATGTCGGCGCGGTACGGGTAGTCTTTGAGCCAGTTGTGCATGAAATACCAAGCCAGCGGCGCGGCGATGACGAACGAGATGACCACCAGCCAGACAAAATCCTTGGAGAGCAATTGCCACAGGTTGAACACCGAGGCACCGAGGACTTTGCGGATGCCGATTTCCTTGGTGCGTTGCTCGGCCACGAAACTCGCCAAGCCGAACAAACCTAAGCACGAGATGAAAATCGCCAGCCCGGCAAACACACTCGACAGCGTGCCCACGCGGGTTTCGCCGCTGAATTTGGCGGCGTATTCGGCATCCACGAACTTGTATTCAAACGGACTGCCGGGGTTGAACTGCTTGAACACCGGTTCCACTTTTGCCAGCGCGTCGCGCACGGGTATGCCGGGTTTGAGCCGCACGGTTATCACACTTGCCCAAGTGTACTCCATCAGGAAAATGGTGGGCTTGATCGGCTCAAACGGAGATTCCATCACCAAGTCTTTGAGGGTTTTGGAGTTTGGTCAACTTGACGGCGGCCTTGTTGAGAATCAAAGCCGAAGTATCGGTACTGAAATCGCGCGAGAAGTCGCGGCCTTCTTTGATTTGCCAGCCCACGGCCTTGCCGAAGTCGTGCGTGACCGCGATGACACCGAACGAAGGGAGGAAATTGGGATCTTTGCCTTTCCAGTCGAAACCGCTCTGATTGGAAAACACATTGGTAGTCGGACTTGACGACTGCGCCATGTCAGCCACGGCTCCGGTCTTGAGCAGTTCCTGACGCAGCAGGGCGTATTTTCCGTGCAGGTCGGGCGTGGTCATGTCAATACTGATCAGCCCTTGGCGGTCATAGCCGACGGGCCGGTTTTTGGCGTGCTGGATTTGCCGAAACACGATGACCGTGCCGATGATAAGCGTAATCGAAACCGTGAACTGCGTGACCACCAGCACTTTGCGCGGCAACGAAGCCAGCCTCCCCACCCGGAAGGTGCCTTTTAAGACCCGGACCGGATCGAAGGAAGACAGGTAAAACGCCGGGTAGCTGCCCGCCACCAAACCCGTGAACAGCGTGAAGCCCAGCACCGCCAGCCAAAAGACCGGGTTCAGCCATTGGACACGCATCTGCTTGTCGGCCAGTTGGTTGAACCAAGGTAGCGTGAGTTGGGTCAGAAAAAACGCCAGTACAAACGCCAGCCCGGCCATCAGCAGCGATTCGCTCAGGAACTGAAAGACCAACTGGTTTTTCACCGAGCCGACGGCCTTGCGGATGCCCACTTCCTTGGCGCGTTTCTCGCTCCGGGCCGTACTCAGGTTCATGAAGTTGATGCACGCCAGCAGCAGCACAAACACGCCGATGATACCGAACAGCCACACAAACTGGATGCGGCCACCCACCGATTTTCCGCCTTTGAAATCCGAGTACAAATGCCAGCGGCTCATCGGATGCACCAACACGGACTCGCGGCCATCCACGCTGGCCTTCAGGTGCTGCATCGGAACGTCCTTTATTTTCTCGGTAACCTTGTCAAAATCAGCCCCGTCGTTCAATTGCACGAACAGTTGGAACGAATGATTGCCCCACTCCGTCTGCGCCTCCTTGAGCCAAGGCTGGTCGGCAAGGTACTTGTCCCACGACAGAAACATTTCCGCGTCGTGGAAGAAAGTGTTGCGGGGCAAATCCTCGTACACGCCGGCCACGCGCAAATCCATCTTGTTGTCCAACTTCACCAGCTTGTTCATCGGGTCGGCATCGCCGAACAAGGCTTTCGCCAGCGATTCGGTGAGCAAAATGGCCGACGGGTCTTTGAGGGCATCGCGGCGGCCACGGAGCATTTTCAGCGTCAGCATTTCGGGCAGGTCGGGTTGCGCCCACAATCCGGTCTGGGCTATTTTCTTGTCGCCTACGGCCAAGATATGCCCGAAGTTCCAGGAAGTCAAGGCTGTTTTCTTGAAATCGGCGGCGTATTTGGTGCGCAGTTCCTCCCCCAGCGGCATGGCAATGGCGTTGCCGCTGCCGGGTTCGCTTTCATTGTACCAAGTAGTCCACACCTGCCCCAGCCGGTCATAGTTGGCGTGGTAGGTGTCGTAACTCAGTTCGTCGTGCATCCACAGCCCGATGAGCATGGCGACCGTCATGCCCAAGGCCAGTCCGAAAATGTTGATGAACGAGAAAGCCTTGTTTCGTCCCAAGTTTCGGAAGGCGATTTTGAAGTAGTTGCGCAGCATAGTTTTCAGAGTTGTTCGGTTGCTGATGGTTAATCGCTGATCGTCAATTGTAGATTGACGTTTCTTTGTGATTGGCTGACATTTTCCGTTTCGGGCAATTTTTGCCTAAAACGCCGGACTGTAGGGGCGGGGCTTGCCCCCGCCCAGCACGTCACGCACGGTTCGGACAGCCCTCGGCCGAGCCTGTGCCCAACAGGGCGGGAGCCTGCCCCGACGTGTCGGGGGCAAGCCCCGCCCCTACGAATCGCACATGCTGGCATTTTTGAACCAAACGGATAGACAGTCTCTTTATATTGATGATGAACAGACAAAAGCTTTTTTCACTTAAAACGCCTGTGTTTTTACAGAGGCGTTTTAGGCAAAAAACGCTTAAAACGCTGCCAGTCAGTTGAAAGTAACTTTACTGAAAAATAGTATCTTTCCGAAACGCGAAACCCCTCAATTGACAATCAACAATCAACCATCAGCCATTCAACCATTCGACTATTTGTCCAACACCAGCACCTCGTTGTCGCCGAAGTTTTCATACGAGCTGGTGATGACTTTCTCGCCGACTTGCAAGCCTTCCAGCACTTCGTAGAATTCCGGGTTTTTGCGGCCCAGCGTGATGTTGCGTTTGGTGGCGCGTTTGCCGTCGCCTTCCAGCACATAGACCCAGTTGCCGCCCGTGGTGCTGAAAAATCCGCCGGTGGCCAGCAGCGTAGCCGAAGCCGCCTTGCCTAACTCCAACCGCACCGGCGACGACTGGCCGCGTTTGATGCCTTCGGGCGTGCCTTTCACGAACACCATGTCCACCGCGAAGCGGCCGTTGCGCACTTCCGGGTAGATTTTGCTCACCGACAGTTCGTAGGTTTTGCCGTCGAACTCGAATTCGCCTTTCAGGCCGAGGAAAATGCGCGAAATGTAGTGTTCGTCAATCTGCGCGTTCATTTTGAAGCCGTGCAAATCGTCAATCTGGCCCAGGTTCTGGCCCACGTTGATGTTCGTTCCCACTTCCACATCAATCGAAGACAACTGCCCGGCCACCGGTGCCTTCACGTACAGGTTGCTCAGGTTGTCTTGCATCATTTTTTGGTTGCGAGCCGTGCGGGCCAGCGTGCCTTCCAGTTGTTGGATTTGCGTTACGGCGTTCATTTCCTGAAACTTCTGCGACTCCACTTCAATTTCGCGTTGCCTCACCAACTGCTCGTAGTCGTTTTTGAACTTGAAAAACTCCTGTTCGGAAATTAGCTTGTCTTTTACCAACGCCTTGTTGCGTTCGTACAAGTCCTTGGCTTGGTTGATTTGGAAATCCAAAGTGGCCAGCGTGCGGCGCAGGGTGAAACGGTCTTGTCTCAAACGCAAACGGGTGTTTTGCAAGTCGTTAATCAATCGGTACATCTCGGTTTCGCGGTTCACGAAGTCCATCATCAGGCGGTGGTTTTGCAATTGCAGAATCGTGTCGCCTTTCTTGACCATGTTGCCGCCTTCCATGTATTTTCTGGTCACGTAGCCGCCTTCAATGGCATCGAGCCGGATGGTTTTCAGCGGCTGCACCACGCCCGTCACCGGAATGAACTCGGTGAACGCCGCCTTGGAGACCGTCGAGACGGTGATTTTGTCGGCCTCCACGTTGAGTTTCGACTTGTTGTTGGCAAATACAAGGCTATAGACGGCAAACGCACCAAAAAGCACCGCCGCCGCGATGTAGGCAATCTTTTTGGGAGTCCATCTTTTCTTTTCAATCTTACGATCCATGGTGTACATATTCGTTTACCGTTTGGCGTTTTACGTTTATCGTTGGGTGTTGACTTATCACTGACGACTGACCACTGACTACTTGGAAACGATAAGCGTGCCAAAAACGAAAATGCGGTTTTTGACGCAGAAAACGGCTTGTATCCGGATTTTTCTGTTCGGCTGCGAACAAGCATGTCCGAAAACGGACACTCGGCAACTACATCAAGGTGCGAATAGATTGGCAGGTTAGTGAAATAATCGGTAATGTTGGGGGTGAGGTTCTGCCGACGTTTTAGAGGTTGTTAAAATTCGGTTTCGCAGGACGTCCCGACTTGTCGGGATTGCCTAAAACGCCCGTCTGTTGTCTTGGCGTTCGGCCGATTCCGGTCAGACGCACCGCGTGCAGACCTGCGTGTTCACCGCGTTTTGGGCAAAAAATGCCCAAAACGCTTTTCCGTGTTTACCTCGTCGTCCCGACAGGTCGGGATTCCAAATCTGCGTTCTGATTCTACTAAGACAAGATGAAGACTGCGTATTTAAGTGGTCGAGCAAAAGTTTTGCGGCATTTGGTCTTCGGATTACAAATCCTTGACAGCTTGGTTCGGGATTGCAAATCCCGAACAGCCTTTTGCTCTTTCGGATTTGCAAACGCAAGTTCGGCGAAGCCAATCCGAAAGCAATCTGTTCCGAATCTGTGATTCGAGGCCAAACACAACAAAACTTTTGCTTGACCTCTTAAAAATCATCAACCAATTGACAGTCAATGTTTTTACTCAAGACTAAGGACTCAAGACTCAAGACTTTTTAGGATTACTCACTCATTCAGTCATCCATTCATTCACTCATTGTCAATGTCCACTGCTCCATTGCTCGTCGGATTGGCCGCCTACGGCATGTCCGGCAAGGTTTTTCACGGCCCGTTGCTCAAGGCGCATCCGGGTTTTCGGGTTGCCAAGATTGTCGAACGCAGCACCGAACGGTCGCGGGCCGATTTTCCCGATGCCGTGCGCGTCAAGTCATGGGACGAAATTACCACCGACCCTGCCATCACGCTGGCCGTAGTGAACACGCCGAACGCCTATCATTACGACATGTGTCGGCAAGCTTTGGAAGCGGGCAAACACGTAGTGGTGGAGAAACCTTTCACCGTCACCGCCGACGAGGGACAGAAATTGATTGATTTGGCGGAGCGAAAAAACCGTCTGCTCGCCGTGTTTCAAAACCGCCGCTGGGACGGCGATTTCCTGACCGTGCAACAGGTGGTGAAAAACAGACTGTTGGGCCAACTGGTTGAGTACGAGGCACACTACGACCGTTTCCGCAACTATGTCGAAGCCAACACATGGAAAGAAGAGACCGGCCCCGGCTCGGGCATCTTGTACAACCTCGGCTCGCACCTGATCGACCAAGCATTGGTGCTGTTCGGAATGCCGCAGGCTGTGACCGCCGAGTTGCGCACGCAACGCCCCGGCGGCACCATTGACGACAGTTATCACCTGCTGCTGCACTACGCAAATCTGCGCGTGACGCTGAAATCGAGCTACTTGGTGCGCGAACCGGGGCCTCGTTACGTCTTGCACGGCACCGAAGGCACGTTCCTGAAATGGGGCCTCGACCCGCAGGAAGACGCGTTGAAAGCAGGCCGCTCGCCGCTGGAGCCGGGCTGGGGCACCGAGCCGGAAAGCGAATGGGGCCACCTGAATACGCAACTCAACGGGTTGCACTACCGGGGCCGCTTGGAAACGCTGCCGGGCAATTACCGTTTCTTCTACGGCAATGTCTATGATGCCATTGTCAATAGAACGCCCTTGGCCGTTTCTGCCGAAGAAGCCCTGCAAACCATCCGCCTCATCGAAGCCGCCTACGAAAGCCACGCGCAGGGAAAAACGGTTTTAATTCAGAATTAAGA
>JALOMD010000494.1 GCA_025455595.1 Cytophagales bacterium
TTGGCCGCGTCGTTGGTGAAGGTGACGGCCAGGATGCGCCGGAAGTAAAACGGGTCGTCCGACTGCAGCACCAGTTTCAGGTACTCTTTGGTCAGGGTGTAGGTCTTGCCCGACCCGGCGGAGGAACTGTATATCTTGAAAGGTTTGGTCATGCGTGGGGCTACGGCTTGGCGCAAAGGTAACCAAAAATCACGCGCCGTCTGGTTTTGGCTTTTAGATTCGCTGTGTTGGTTGGGGTTTTGCGTTTTGGGCGATTTGTGTTTAAAACGCGAAAAGCCCCGCCTGCAATGGATCGGGCTTTGTCCGGCTGCGGCTTGTTTCGCTTAAGCTGGTAGACTGAGGAATTCTATGAAGCGTTGCTTCCGAGTTGGAAACCTATGGTTTTGACACTTCAAGCGTTTTAAGCAAAAATCCTCAAAACGACCGAGTTGTTGGTGTTATCACCAACAATAGGAGGTAAACTTACTGACAGGTAGATTGGTGGTCAACGTAATGGGCTTTGGCGAATTGGCGAGTGAATCGTTGGTTTTGTACGCCTGCCTTGCTATTTTGTTAAACCATGCTATGTGTATTTGGTTCTCATACATCAAATTCATTTCCTTTTCCAAGGTTACACTGTTGACATTTTGTAATCAAATTGTCAGGTATTGTTTCACCTCCCTTTGACCAAGGAGTTATATGGTCTACGTGTAGTTCAACTCCCATTTCAGTCATAGGGCTTCTTCCACAAGATTTACATGTAAATCCGTCTCTCATCAATACTCTAAATCGCAATCGGTCAGAAATTTCACGTTTGGTTTTATGCTTAATAATTATGCTGCTATTGTCATTTGATTCGGTTTTGATTACCTCAAATTCTGATTGTTGCTCAGATGTAGCTGAATTTATATATTTCACAAAATCATGCAGGGCATTATTCCATTTTCCAAACCTCCTATGATACGGCCTTATTGAATATAGAGAAAGAGGCTGCTTTATTTCATCATATTTAGGTTGGCGTCCAAGTTTAATCCAAACTTGTTCGAGGTTTTTAAATAATTCTTCATCACTTAAGTTTTTTTCTTGACCTACTTCAATCCCGGCATTTTTTAAAGCTTTGTTCCATGTGCCAAATCTCCGTTCAATTGTCCCTGATGAGAATTTGCCAAGCTCATCGTACTTTGACTTAGAGATTGGGGAGTCAATTATGCTTTGAACTCGTAAAAGGTCATCAAGTAAGTCTTGGTTTGTAACGTTTCTATTATTTAAGTTCAATTTGAATTCCATTGGTCTGATTTATTTACCATTTACTCGCCAAATTATACATAACTTCCAAATATGAGAAAGGTTTGTCATAATTTTTCATACTATTGAAATAATTTAATACGTGTTGTCAAAGTACCTTTACAAAATCTCCAGCTTTTCTAAAAAGCGTTTTGGGCAATTTTTGCCCAAAACGCAAAACCCCGCCACCATTGCCAGTTTTGACAACAGCGGCTGGGTTTTGGAATACCACTCGCCAATCAGCGCAGGCTGGAGACGCGGTTGGCTGGCTCGGCGGCTTTGAACACAACGTACTTCGATTCGGCGGCGGTGATGGTACCGACAAAATCCTTGAACGCCGCGTAGCTGCTCGCTTGGATGTCCTTGCGGTCAATCTTGATTTCGCGTGTCACTTGCAGTACGCCGGGCGACACCTTGCGGAACGTAAGCCGGTATTTGGTACCGTTGAACTCGGTGTTCAGGTTGGCGGGCAAGTCGGAGAACTGGCGGCCTTCGGGCAACTGGATGTTGATTTGCTCGCGGTATTCGTCCATGTCTTCGTAACGCCAATAGCTGACGGGGTGGTTGCGCGTTTCTTCCTGAAAATCGTCGTTGCGTACGAACACATCCGAGAACGGCAGTTTGATCATCCGCAGTTCGCCCACGTCAACCACCTCGTTCTTCACTTTGTACGCAAAGTCGAAATTCACCGAATCGGCCATTTTGTCCAAATTATAGAAATTCACATCTGTAATCTGAACCGGATTCTTGAAGTCGCGGCCCACCGATTTCTTCAGTGTTTCTATTTGTTTCTCCTTATCCAGCGACGCATACGTGTCGCGGGTGGACGAGGTGGCGGCACCCCGGCGCACGGTTTTGGTCTGCACGGTCAGGTCGCCTTTGTCCACCGTCACTTTCGTGATGCGGCTGATGGTTTCCGGCACGCGGTTGGCCGGTTTCAATGGCTGCAACACCGACTGTTTGATGTCGCCGTTGTACGGAATTTCCAAGCACATGGCCTCCACGTCAGACGACGGCAGGCAGCCGAAAGGCAGGTTCGCGTCGGTCAGTTCGAGGAAATACGTCTTGCCGTCGGCCTTCACTTTCACAATGCAATGATTGAATTCCGGCGAAGGCAACAGCAAATCCTTGCTTCCGTTGTCGCGTGTGTTGATCAGCACCAGATTCGCCGTCAGTCCGGCTTCGCGGGCCAGCGTGGCGTACAGTGTTGATACGTCCTTGCAGTCGCCCAACTTGGTGTTCACCGTTTTGGCGGTGCGTTGCGGCACGTAGGCACTCTGTCGGAACGGAATAGAACTGTAGCTAATCGTTTTGACCACGTACTCATAGATAATCTTGGCCCGCTCCAGTTCGGTGTATTTCTGACCGTCTTTGAACAGTGTTTTATAGACCTCCTTCACTTCAAAATCGGCCTTGGCCTGCGACGACGACACATCGCTGTACCAGTCGGCAATGTCTTGCCAGTTTTTGATAGACGAAATGTGCAGCACCTTGCCCACGTCGTTTAGGGTCGGCATCAGGTTTTCTTCTTTCAGGGCCTCCGCTTTGGCCATTTCCCATGTGTACAGCGTGTATTCGCCTGCTTCCTGTTTGGCGGGCTTCACGTCACTGTTCGACAGTTTGTAATCGAATGTGAGCGTATTGTCAATCAACAGACAATAGCGGCTTTTTTCAGACGGCACAAACGCATCGAAGTTGTACTTGTCCCAGAATTCGCGGGCCAATCGGCCGCGTTTGTACGATTCCAGCTTATAGCGGATGTAAATGCCGTCTTCTTTTTCCAAGTTCGGAAACACCAGCACATTGTCGTTGCGTTCGGCGGCCACTTTGCTGCCGTTTTTCTTGACCACTTCCGCTTTTTCAATCACCAACCGCTCGGTGTAGCCGTTGTACGGAATGTTGGTTTCCTTCCAGTAGTCCACGCCCTTTTCGTTGACTATTTTCAGCGCAATCGTGTAGTACAACTCGGAGGTGCCTTCGCGATGCACGATGCGGTCTTTTTGGTCAAGCACATAGTACCAGTCGTGTTTGCCTTGCTTGCCGCTGGTGCTGCTGGCTTTGATCAAATCGTAGGCGTTGTTTTTCGGAAACCGCTCCACCAAGTCGGCCTTGCCTTCCAACTGTTGTATTTTCCGGCGGGCCGTGTACGAATTCTGATTATAGACCATGCACTTTTTGTACGCCGCCAGTGCGTCGCTTTTGGCGTTGTTGGCTTCGTGCAACGCCCCCAGCGTTTCCCAGTATTCGGAATAATACGGTGCCAAGGCCAATTGTTGGTTGGCGTAGGTCAGTGCCTTGTCAATGTTTTTGGTGCCGTAGTAGAATTGCGTCAGTTTTTCCAAAAACGCCGGGTCTTCGGGATAGTAAGACTGTAGTTTCTCTAAAATTTTCAATCCTTTGTCGTTCATGCCTTGCTCTATGTATTCGTTGGCGAGGCTGTTCCACAAATCCACATTGAAGTTCTCCTTGGCGTATTCGTCCAATTGCTTCAAGGCACCGCGCGGGTCTTTATAGACCCGTTTGCGCAGGTTGTATTGCATCAGCACAAACGACTTGTGGTCGGGGTATTTGGCAGAAGCCTGATTGACCAAACGAATGATTTCCTCCGAATCCTGCTTTTGGGCCGCCAGTTTGATTCGCTTCTCCTGAATGTCCGCGTCGTCGCCATAGGTATCGGCGTATTGTTGCAGGATTTTGGCCGCCTCGTCGTATTTCTCCTCGCGCAGCAGTTCGTCGTAGCGCACCATCAGCGAAAACGCACAGTCGGGGTCGGCTTCTTTGATTTTCGCGATTTCCTTGACCAGTTCGGTGCGGTTGTCGGCTTTGCTCAGGGCCTGCATCAACTCGAAGCGCAGCATTGAATTGTCCGGGTCGAGGCGCAGGGCTTCGTTGGCAATCCGCTGGGCTTCAAACACTTTCTTGTTGCGCAGATACACTTCGCAGCTTTTGATCTTCTGCTCGAAGAACGCTTCGGCAAACAGCGGCACCGGAGCGGCAGGCACATCTGTAGAAGCGTCTTTGGAATACGTCTGGAATTTGTCTTCGTACGTCAGTCCGGGCAGCGTCGTGTAGTTTTTGTCGGTGAGCCGCACGGTGAAATACGGAAAACTGGTGTCTGTGTAGCCCAACTGCACCAGCACGCGGTTGTAGCCTTTCTTGAGTCGGCACGGGGCATTGAGTGCGTCAAGCGTGGTGGCCCATTCTTCGGGTTGCGCAATGGCGAGCCGGTCGTTCACCCACACTTTCAAGGTGCCGTGAAAGCCCAGACAAACCAATGCGTCTTGCTCTTGCGGCGAATACACGAACGACTGCGCATAAATGACAGCCGTGTTTTCGCGGATGGAAGCGTGCGTGGCAATCCAGCCGTCGCGATTGATGGAAACCGGCGAGAACCACGAAATCGGCGCATCGTCGGCGGAGGTGAACGTCCGGCTGGCTTCCGGTTGGGTGATGGGTGCGTAGTTTTTGTCGTAGCCGCTGCCCGAAACATTGTCGAACGGCCCGGCCAGTTGCCACTTGGGAATGGCCCCGACTTGGCTCCATTCTTTCAACGCCTGCGGATATTGGTTTGCAAACAGGAAGTGGACTCCTTTGCTGTAACGCAAGTCGGCCTTTATGGTGCCGTTGGCCCGTGGGTCGGCCAGCAGGTTGTCCAGCGTCTTGAGGGCTTCCTTGCTTTTTTTGCCATAATTGTCCAAAACGGCTCCGTTGAACCACAAGCCGTACACGTAGGGATACGGGTCTTCGGCGGCGGTGAACAGTTTCTCAAAATACGGCCTGCCGTCTGCGTCGCGGCCGTTGAAGGTTGACAGCCAAATCAGCGAAGCATACGCATCGGCGGCGCGATGCGGCTGTTTGGCCGCTTTCAGCAGCAGTTCTTGCGCCTTCCTGCGGTCGTTCTTGCCGATGGCCCGCCAAGCATCTTCGTAGTCGTCGGCGCGGGCCGTGCCTGCAAGCAAGCCGAAAGCCGCCAGCAGCCATACAAGGCGAACTCTCAACCGGAATCCGCTTGGAACAGAAGTAATGGTGTGCGTCATGTAAAGAAATTTGATGAGAACCAGACAAAGAAAAACCAAAAAAACAGGCTTTTCTAAACGGCACTTGACGGAAGTTGGTAAGGTAATGCAATGGTTTTGCCAAGCGGATTGGCCTTTTCTGCCTCGGGCAGAAAAGGCTCGCGGCCTTTGGCGCGGAAGGGTAAAATCAAACACGCTAACAGTCAGATAACTAACCTGCTCTGTGGCTATTCTGCAAGGTGAAGTAGCGTCAAACCTTACACGTTCGGCATATTTGGCTAAACCGTTGTAACTATTCTGCTTCTCACGCTGGTTGGCACGAAGTGTCGCGTCGGTGTAAGAAAAAAATGATTTGTGCAAGCCTGCTTGTGTATAGACGACCCTCGCCAGTATTCTTGCACGACCTTGTCAAACGCATGGTGGTTCTGCATTATGGCTGCTGGCTTGTAATGGCTACTTTTATACCAGCGAGAAATAACTACTCGGCCATGCGAAAACGTTTCACAGCCGTTGCCTTGCTGTTTGCCTGTACGCTGGGCATAGGCTACGCTTTTTGGCAACACGACTTGCAATACCAAAAGCCCGCACCGGTGCCGAGCGGCCACCGTCCGGTGGCCTTGGGTAGCCAGATTGACTTGACCGGCCTGCCAACCGGCACCCGGCGGCCTGTGTTGCTGCATTTCTTCAACCCGGCGTGCCCTTGCTCTCGGTTCAATCTGAAACACTTTCTCAGCCTTGTAAGAAGATATGAAAAACAAGTGACGTTTTGCGCCGTGGTGCCGCCCAATGCCGACTTGGCCGAGGCTGCCGCCCTGCTCGACGGCCGCGTACAAATAGTAGCCGACACCGACCGGCGGTGGTCGCGCAGGTGCGGGGTGTATGCCTCGCCGCAAGCGGTTCTGATTGATGCGGACAGGAGCCTTTACTACAGAGGCAACTATAACCGAAACCGCTACTGCACCCGCAAGGAAACGAGCTTCGCAGAGACGGCACTGGTCGCCCTGACAAATCACCAACCCGCTCCAGTATTCGACGCGGCAGCTACCACGGCTTACGGCTGTCAGTTGCCGCAAAAGAGCTTGGAGCCAAAGAAGGCGTTTTGAGCAAAAATCGCCCAAAACGCTTTCGCCGATCAGAATGAGACTGACGCAAAAGCTTGTTGGCCGCCTCAGCAAATCAGGTGTAGCAAGTATCTGAATGGAATCGGCTTATGTTGTGTTTAGTGTATAAAAACAGAGTAAGTACTTGATTTTCAATTGATTGTGACTATGTTTTTGCCAAAGACCAATGACTGACTACCAATACCAAATTTAAAGATTGGTCGCGTATTCGAGTATTCGCAAGTCGTTGACTTTCAGTCAATTCGTTATTCGAAATTCGGCATTCAAAATTCAAAATTGGTATAACGACTCCCTACTTAAACAATCTCAGGTTTCAATTCATACATTTTGCCCCATTTTTCAATTGCCATGAAAGAAGAAACACGAGTCACTTCACTCGACGACAAGCAAAGTCGCATCAAGCAACACGGTGACCGGCTTTTCGCTGCCACGCTGACCAGCCTGTACGTGCTGGGGTTTCTATTCGCATTCGAATACGATACGCTTTCAATAGCGGCCAGTGTAGGCACGCTCTGTTTGGCGGCCTACTTCGGCAGCAAATGGCTGTTGCCGAACGCTACGCTCTATCAATACGTGGGCAGTGCGGCTTTGGCCGTTTTTAGTGCACAATTCATCTATCAAATGCACGGCATGGCCGAAATGCACTTTTTTGTGTTCATCGGGGCCGCTCTGTTGATTGTCTATCAGGACTGGCGGCTACAGTTGCCGAACATCCTGTTGGTGGTGGTGCATCATGCTGTGTTTGCCTATCTGCAATACAAAGGCAACGACAGTGTGTACTTCACCCAGCAGGAATACATGGACTTGAAAACGTTCGTCATCCACGCCTTGCTGGCGGCGGTCATGGTGGGTTTGTGCGGCTACTGGTCGTTTGTACTGAAAAAACGCAGCCATCGCGATTGGGAAACACACGAGCAGACGCTGATTGTACAGATGGAAAACCTACAGAAAAACATTGCGTTTGCCGACGCCATCAGCCGGGGCGACTTGGAGGCGGAGTACGAAGTGACCAACGACCAAGACGTGATGGGCAAGTCGCTGCTGACGATGAAAGAGAACCTGCTGGCGGCCCGTGCCAACGAACGTCGCGAAAAGTTCATCAACACGGGTCTGGCGCAGATGGGCGACATCCTCCGCAGCGGCTCTGATGTGGAAACGCTGTCGCACCAAATCATTTCAGGTTTGGTCAAGTACCTGAAAGCCAACCAAGGGGGCCTGTTCATACTTGAAGGTGAAGACAGCGAACCGTATCTGGAGCTGGCCGCCTGCTACGCCTACGAGCGGCGCAAGCACCTGCACAAACGCATCGAGGTGGGCGAGGGGCTGGTCGGCCAGGCGGTGCAGGAGGGCGAGAAGCTCTACCTGACCGACGTGCCGGCCGACTACGTCAACA
>JALOMD010000495.1 GCA_025455595.1 Cytophagales bacterium
AAAGTGTTTTGGGCATTTTCTGCCCAAAACGATTAAGCAAGACAAAACTTTAAACAACCTCTAACGCCGAACGCCGAATGACTGACTGGGTTTTCCAGCAATCATTCGGCGTTCGGCATTCTAATCTTTCGAGAGAGACCTTAGTAACCAATGGCGTATCCTAACGCCGACAGGTTTGGCATTTTGGAGCGGGAAGGAACAGGAGCGATGTCTGCGGCCAACTGTTCGTCTGGCGCAGCATCGGCGGCATGTTGATTGTCAAGCATTTCGGTCGGCACCCTTTCGCGGGTTGCCGGCACCGGACGGCGCGAAGAATAACCGTCAAAGTTGAAATCGCGCAAAATATCCAAGTTTCCCATGACAACGGAAATGGGTTGGGTGAACAAATTGAACCAGATGAATTAGGAAGGCAGTAAACGCTGAGAGTGCGCACCAAGGCTAAAAAAGTGTGCCAGCATGTACGCCAATGCACCTTGTGTGTCGCTTGGACGCAGGTGCCGTACTTGGGCTACTTCCGGACGTTCTTTTGCTGCGGACTATGCGAAACAAAAGATTACGTTTGCTATTTTCCCTGAAACCTACGCATAAACTTTTGCAAACGCAAGAGCTTTGTTTACAAGTACTTACATTTTTTTTCACGCACGAATATCTGCCGCCCTCGAAAGGCACCCGGAGTTTTGGGCTGGCTTTGAATTGTTCAAAAAACAAAGCCTCACGGTGCCGAAAAATACAATACGGGCCACCATAGGCAATTTGGGTGTTTTTTATATGGCAAGCCATTGCCAACCACAACTATAAATTGCCTGTTACGTTCTCTAACAAAAGAAGGGGCAGGTTGTTTAAAATTATGTTTGAGGATTGCATCCCGACAAGTCGGGACACAGTCTGCAAACCGATTTTTAAACAACCTCTGTAGGACTTACGCATAACCACGCCGTAGCGTGGGTCTTGACGGTCAGTTAGTTGCGCGAAAACCTTCGCCAAAGTTAACCCGCTCTTTAGATGCTTACTTTGAGGCGATTAGGCTCACTAACCTGAGTCGCTGCTCGTAGATTCGCCGAAAATCGCCCAAAACGCCCTTGTTGTCGGCTTTTGTTTTCGCTGCCCATGCACACAAAAGCGTTTTGGGCGATTTTCGATAAATTCCCAACCTTCAACCTGTAACCTTCAACTTCCAACCCCCACCGCTATGGCTACCGAAACCACCTACACGTACCGGGCCGGGAAAAAAGTACCGCTCGAAAAGCCTGACAATCAGTTTGTAACCCGCCTGCTGCCCCGGCAAATCACCGAACTTGGCGCGACGGACGGCGAACAGGTTTCGTCCGCTTCCACGAAAGTCACCGTGCCACCTGAACAACTCGAAACGCTGATGCAACAGGCCCGCCGGTTGGCCCCCACGCACCACGCCTACTACCTGCAAGGTACCGACGACGAGTTCCTGATCACCGACCGTGTTTTCGTCTCTTTCAAAAAAGCACCCACCGATGCGGAGTTTGATGCTTTCAGCGGGCGTTACGCCCTGCTGCCGCTGGCCCAATACAGTGACACCGACTACTTGTTTCAACTCACCGACCACACAGGCATGAATCCGGTCAAGCTGGTAGTGCGCCTCACCGAGAAGGAACCGGAAGTCGCCTACGCCGACCACGACCTGAACCAGCGGCCTACCGTCAGCGAAATCACCCTTCCTACCGACCCGACGTATGCCCGACAATGGCACCTGCACGATGTAACGCCGCCGCCCGCCGACTTCGACCCCCGCGCCACTACCCATTGCGACGAGGCTTGGCAACTGCTCGGCAACTTCGGCAGTGCCGATGTGGTCGTCGGCCTCTCCGACGATGGCTGCAAGCTCGACCATCCTGATTTCAACTCGGCGGGCAAGTTCGCCGCTTGGGGCTACTTGCGCGGCTCGCGGCTGATTGCCAACACCGACATTGATGCCCAGCCCGCGCAGATGTACAAGCCCGGAGCCAATCACGGCACTTCCTGCGCCGGTGTCATCGCCGCCGAAACCGACGGCGTGCTCACCGTCGGGGCCGCGCCGGGCTGCCGCCTGCTGCCCATCCAGTGGGAATCAAGCGGGCCGAGCCTGTTCATCAGCGATTCCAAGCTGCTTACGGTGCTGCAATTCATCCAAGACAAGGTGGACGTGTTTTCCAACTCGTGGGGCGGCGTGCCGGTTTCCACCTGGAGCTTGCCGGTGGTGAACCGTTTGCGACAACTGGCAACCAGCGGCGGGCGGCGTGGCAAAGGGATTTTGTTCCTGTGGGCGGCGGGCAACGAGAACTGCCCCATCAACTACGCCGCCAACGTGGATGTGCCTTACGACATCGGTTGGGCACCGCGCGGCGGCTCGTGGGTTTGGGTGGGCGTGCGCACGGCGCGGCGTTTTGAGAACAATTTGGTTGGAATTCCTGGCTTGTTGCATGTGGCTGCCCTGGCCAGCACGGCCCAGCGCAGCCATTATTCCAACTACGGGCCGGGCATCGCCCTTTGCGCACCGAGCAGCAACTCGCACGCTTACTTTCGGATGCGGGTGCGGGGCTTAGGGGTTTCCACTGCCACCGGCGACGGCAGCGGCATCACCAACGAGTTCGGCGGAACATCCAGTGCCACGCCGCTGGTGGCGGGCATCGCCGCGTTGGTGATTTCGGCTTGGCCTGAACTGACAGCCTTGGAAGTGGTTTCGATTCTACAGAAAACGGCGGCCAAGGACCTCAATCTTACACCTTACGCCAAAACACCCCCCGCTTCTTACGATCCGAACCCGAGTTGGGACGTGTCGCCCATCCCGCCGTTCGACAAAGGCGACTTCACCAATACCGGTAGCCCGGACGGAACTTGGAGCCCGTGGTTCGGGCACGGCCGAGTGGATGCTCCGGCAGCCGTCCACGAAGCCTTGGCCCGCCGCCTCAACGCCAGCGGCAACGTACGTCTCCGCATTGTGTCGGCTTTGGTCAATCCGGTCGGTTCCGACCGCAACCGAGAGACGGTGACCTTGCGCAACTTGTCGCTGCAACCCGTTTCACTGACCGGATGGCGGCTGGCGGGCAGCACGGGCAAGGGACAACCCCTGTCCGGCGTATTGAACGCCGGTCAAACCTCGGCGGTGAGCTTGAAGAGCAGCCAGCTACGCCTTGCCAACAACGGCGGCATCATCCGTCTCCTCGACGGGCAAGGCAACGAGGTACACAAAGTCACTTACGGCATCGCAACGGAAGGGCAGGTGGTGACTTTCTAAATAAGTGCCGAGTGATTAGTCGTCAGTAAAGGTTTGTTTTGTCGTCTTTTGCAAATGCCGACTTGCACCAGCGGACGATAGTCAAGCAGGGGTATTACGCCGGGGCGTGACACCGGAAAGCAAAAGAGCGTTTTGGGCATTTTTTGCCCAAAACGCTCTTTTGCTTTTATAACGACGGTTTTATGAAAGCCAGCCAATCCCGAATACATGGCGTTTTAGGCATTCCCGCCGGATGCGGGATTTGTCAATTTCTGCCCAAAACGCTGGCAATAAGTGCCTGACAGAAATCAGCTTGCCATTATTCCTGACCGGCGACTAACAACTGACGACTTTGTACTTATCATGCAGTAAGCGTGTGCAGTTGCGCCGTAAGTTGCTCGTCCCGAATGTGGATGCGCCTTACCACGTCGCCTTCCGTGTTGAAATAGATTTGCTCGCCCACGATATTCCCGTTCCGGTACTCCACGATGG
>JALOMD010000496.1 GCA_025455595.1 Cytophagales bacterium
TTGCCCGTCCGGGCAACATCCCAAAACAATATTTCCAAAATTGGTGTCTTTTTCGTTTAACGTTTTGCGTTTAACGTTGGGCATTCTGGGCGAAAATTGGCTAAAACGCCTGTGTCAGAACTATGATTTCAAAGTGATTTTCGTGATGGGCATGAAGGAATACTCATGTCAGTCAAACCAATCATCCGAAAATCATGGTTCAGACAAAATAGCGTTTTAGCCAATTTTCGCCCAAAACGCTGACCTCTGACCTCTGACCTTAAAAAAATTTATGTTTCGTTTGTTTACAGTGCGTGCATGGTTGATTGGCTTCGGACTGGCTTGGACAACGGTTCAAGCCTCGGCGCAGGCGCGGCTGACCGTCCGCGAAACGGCCGAAATCACCTACCAAGCACGGAACGTGGTCAGCGAACTGGAGCAACTGCTCAACTTCGTGGCCTTCGCCGACAACGCCCCCAACGAAGTAGCCGAAGTGCTCGCCCGCAGCTACACGGTTGATGCCCGCAACCAATTGTTCTACAACAAGTCGGTTATTATCGAAGACGACACCGACCCCGAAAACCGACCCGGCCGCACCGCCGATTTGGCCGTGGACAAATACCTGCAAACGCTGGATGTCTATTACGCCAAGAGCGTTGACCCGTCGGTGACGTTTTCCAACGTCCGCGTCTCGAACGTGAAAAAGAAGGATTACTTCTACGTCAAAGTCGTGTTCGACTGCCGGTTTGGCAACAAGCACACGCGGAAGGCGGCCCCCTACCCCATGCGCACCCGCCAAGCCACGGTACGGGCCGAAAAAACGGGCAACCGCTGGAAGGCCTTCATCTCCGCCGTCGGCTTCTACGACCCGGCCAAGCCCTACGACGCAAACGACAACAACGTAGCCGTTACCGACGAAACGCCCGAACCCGTGGCAGCAGGCAACAAAACCGTCGCCGAGCAAGAATCGGCGGTGCGGGCCGAAGTGGACCAAATGGCATCGGCCCGCGCCGAGGAAGAACGCCGTGCCAAAGAAACGGCTTACAACGAGGCCATCCGGCTGGCCAACGCCGCGCTGGAGAACAACGACTCGCAGGCGGCCCTTGACGCGTATCACAAGGCCGTGGAATACAATCCGTTTGCCCCGCTGCCGCGCCTGCAAATCCAGAAAATAGAGCGTGAGAACAAAAACCGGCTCGACAACCTGATGCAGTCGGCCATGCGGTTGCAGCAAAGCCGCCGCTACGACGAGTCGCTGGTCGCGTATCGCAAGGTCTTGGAAACGCAGCCCGAAGCCGCCGGTCGCGTCCGTCCGCAAATTGCGTTGCTCACCGACCGCATCAGCGAGTTGTTGCCGTTGCGCAACCAGTACGAGGCCCGCAAATACGACGCAGCCATCGAGACCTGCGACGAATTGATCAAGCAAAAGGCCAAACAGAAAACCATCGGCGAATACCCGGATTTGTACTGGTGGCGGGCCAAGTGCTACCTGAAGTCGAACCAACGGAATGCGACGGAAAAAGCCCTGCGCGACTTCGCCGAAGCCATCCGCTTGGAGCCGGGCTACTTGGACGCGTACCTGACGCGGGCCGAGTTTTACGAAAGCCAACGCGAGTGGGATCGTGCCATCACCGACTACGACATCATCACCACCAAAATCCAGCCCGACGAGGCGCGTTATTACCTCAAAAAAGCCCAAATCAAGGAGCAAATGGGCCTTACCCGCCAAGCCGTGGCCGACTACGACAAAGCCCTGAGCCTTGCGCCGGGCAATCCGCTGTACCACTTGCAGAAAGGCTTGCTCGAACGGCGCAACGGCGACCGGCAGGCGGCCGTGACCAGTTTCACGCGGGCCTTGGAACTGAACGTAACCTATACCGAGGCGTACTTGCAGCGCGGCAGCACGCTGGCCGAACTGGACAAGACCAACGAAGCCGCCGCCGATTTCCGCCAAGTGCAAAAACTCGGCGGTTCCGACAGCACGACGGTGCGGTTTGTCCGGGCCAAGAGCCAAGACTACCACAACATGGGGGCCGCCGCCCTGCGCAACCGCGACACCCCGAAAGCCGAGCGGCTCTTCGACCTCGCCTTGGCCCTCGACCCGCGCAACGGCAGCGTGTGGATCACGCGCGGCGACGTGCTTTTCGACCGCAAGGAATATTTGAAAGCGTTGGACTTGTACAACCAAGCCGTGCAAACCAATCCGCGCATCAGCGAAGGATTTTACAAAAAAGCGTTGGCGTTGGTGCAGTTGCAGCGCAGCAAAGAGGCCTTGGAAAACCTCGCCGTGGCCCTGCGCCTCAACAGCACGTACTTGGATGCCTACGTGCTGCGCGGCGACATGCTGATGGCCGCCAACCAACTGACGCAAGCCTTGGCAAATTACCAGCAACTGGCCGACATACTGCTGCCCGTGTACAAGGAACAGCAACGGAAAATGCGCGTGGATGCGTCCTTGAAAAAACAATTGTCGGAACTGTACGCGCAAATGGCAAAGTGCCAGAACCGCATGGAAATGCCCCCGAATGCCCTTGTCACCGCCGACCAAGCGTTGACCATTGACCCGACCTGCGCCGAGGCGTATTACCAACGCGGTGTGGCGTACAGGGTACAGAAAAACCACGCCGGCGCATCCACGGCATTTGAGCAAGCGGCAAAATACCAACCCAGCAAACTGGCTTACCAATACGCCCTCGCCCAAGCGGCGGTGCAGGCCGGAAAATACCAAGACGCACTGGCCGCCTGCAACAAAACGATGGAACTGGACAACGCGCAGTCGCTGCGCGATGTGCGGTACTTGCGTGGCCGTTCGTTTTACCACCTCAACCGCCCCGCCGAAGCCCTGCGCGACTTCACCATGCACGAACTCAAGAATCCCGGTACCGGCGATGCCACGTTTTTGGCCTACTTTGCCTTGGCGCAACTGCGTGAGAAACAGAGTTTGTCGGCAGCGAAAACAGCCCGCAAAGCCTTGTACATCGAGGCTAAAAACCCGCTGGCTCTGTTGGCGATGGGCTGTGTATTGGCTCAACAAAACAAAACCCAAGAAGCCATGACTTGGCTGCGCAAAGCTTTTTCCAGCCGCCAACTTGACATAACCGCGCTACGCCACGAAGAGGATCTGCTACGTCCGGTGCGCACCGGCACGGCCACCAGCCGCTCCTACGCCGACCTCCGCCGCGCCTATTTTCCGGGGATGCTTTGAAATTAGTCTTGAGTCTTGGGTCATGAGTCTTGGGCAAAAATCATCAGAACCATGACCCCTCCGTCTGGCGTCACGCCTCGGCGTGATGCCTTTTTTCTGACCAGCATCCCCTCGTCTGGCGCAAGCGTCCGCTTGTGCCGAGAATATGACCAGCGTCCGCTGGTCGCAAACCGACAGGTTTGCAAAAACTGATGTCAACGGAAGCGGAAAACAACAGTCGTTTTGGGCAGAAAATGCTCAAAACGCTCTTGGTTCGCTATTTGCTGGAATTATGCCTTGGCGCAGTGACAACCTTTGCGAGCTTCGCTCGCGACCAGCGGACGCTGGTCAATTGATAGGCACAAGCGGACGCTTGCGCCAGCTACGTTTTGGGCAAAAAATGCCCAAAACGATAACCTTCCAACCTGCAACTTTCCAACCTTGAACCTCCAATTAACCATTCAACAATCCGGCCATTCAGCCATTCACCCTTTCGTCTCGCTGAAGTTAATCTCCGTATTGTCGCCGATGTTCAGGCTTTGCACCATGC
>JALOMD010000497.1 GCA_025455595.1 Cytophagales bacterium
CGGGTGTGCGAAAAAATCGGGGCCGTGCTGGTGAACATTGTTGACCTGCCGCCCGGCAACGAAATGTACGAACGCGGCGAACGCCAGAAATGCCGCTATTTGTGGAAGATATGAGAAGAAAGTGGCAAGTGGTAAGTGGTAAGTGGCAAGTGGTAAGTGGCAAGTGGTAAGTGGCAAGTGGCAAGTGGTAAGTGGCAAGTGGTAAGTGGCAAGTGCCGTTTTGGGCAAAAATGCCCAAAACGCCAAACTGGAAACTGAAAACTGGAAACTGGAAACTGGAAACGCCCAACGTTAAACGATGAACGTCAAACGAACAACCCATCCCGATGCATCCGCATCGTTTAATCGTGACGAGGCCCGCGTGGACTGGCACGACGAAACGCTGTGGTTTGTGCGCAGCAAACGTGACCGGGCGGCCCGGCTGGTGCCTGAGTGGGAAGACCTCCGCGAAGCCGCCTCGCGCATCAAAGACCACGTGCTGTCCAACATGCACGACTTGCTGGTGCAGTTCGAGCAGAACGCGGTGCGCAACGGCATCAAAGTGCATTGGGCCGCCGATGCCGCCGAGCACAACGCCATTGTCCATGGCATTTTGCAGGAAAACGGCGTGCGGCAAATGGTGAAGTCGAAGTCCATGCTCACCGAGGAATGCGGCCTGAACGAATTCCTGAAGGAAAAAGGCGTGGATGTGATTGACTCCGACCTCGGCGAACGCATCGTGCAGATGCGCGGCGAACCGCCCAGCCACATTGTGTTGCCCGCCATCCACCTCAAAAAGGCCGACGTAGGCGAGACCTTCCACCAGCACCTCGGCACCGAAGCCGGGGCCACCGACCCGCAATACCTCACCGAAGCCGCCCGCCAGCACCTGCGCGAGACTTTCCTGACGCGCCGCGTGGCTCTCACGGGCGTGAACTTTGCCATCGCCGAAACGGGCGGATTTGTTGTTTGCACCAACGAAGGCAACGCCGACATGGGCGTGCACCTGGCTGATGTCCACATCGCCTGCATGGGTTTCGAGAAACTCCTGCCGCGCACCGAACACCTCGGCGTGTTTCTGCGGCTGCTGGCCCGGTCGGCCACGGGGCAGCCGATTACGACGTATTCAAGCCATTTTTACCGGCCCCGGCCCGGCCAGCAGATGCACCTCGTCGTTGTGGACAACGGACGCAGCCGCCAGTTGGGCCGCCCCGACTTCCGCAACTCGCTGAAATGCATCCGGTGTGCGGCGTGCCTCAATACCTGTCCGGTCTATCGGCGCAGCGGCGGGCACAGCTACCATTCGGCGGTGGCAGGGCCAATCGGATCCATCCTGGCCCCGAACCTGGACATGAGCCAGAACGCCGACCTGCCCTTTGCCAGCACGCTGTGCGGCTCGTGCAGCAATGTGTGCCCCGTCAAGATTGACATCCACGACCAGTTGTACAAATGGCGGCAAGTGTTGGTGCAAGCCGGGCACACACCTGCCGCCAAAACCGTGGCGATGAAAACGATGGCAACCGTGCTGGCCTCGCCCCGACTGTACAAAGTGGCCGGGCAACTGGGCCGCAAAGTGCTTCGCCTTGCCCCCGCCTTGGCCGAAAACCGACTGAACCCTTGGTACCAGCAACGCGAAATGCCCGAAGCCCCCAAGGAAAGCTTCCGCGAATGGTACGCGAGAAACAGATCAGAGGTCAGAGGTCAGAAGTCAGAAAAAATCGAGCAGTAGCAGCGGCAGTAGGCAGACAAAAGACACGTCGGTCGCCCGCAGGGCGGGAGGAAACAAGCAGCGTTTTGGGTAAAAATTGCCCAAAACGCCAAACCGAAAACGCAAAACGGTAAACGTCAAACGCAAAACGCAACATGTCCCGCGACCGTATTCTTGCCGCTATCCGCAACAGCCAGCCCGAAAGGCTGCCGCTGCCCGAAAAGTTTTCCTTTGAGTCGGTATTCGATGACTTGCCTGCCCAGTTTGCCGCCGTGCTGGCAACCGTAGGCGGGCAAGCCGTTTCGGTGAACGACTACGCGGAAATCGAAGCCCACTTGCGTACCGCCTACGCCGGGGTGACGAACATTGCCACCACACTGCCGCAACTGGCGCATTTGTCCGACGTTGACCTTGCCGCCGTAACCGACCCGCACGGCTTGGCCGGGCTGAACTTGGCCGTGATTGAAGGGCAACTGGGCGTGGCTGAGAACGCCGCCATCTGGCTCGACGAACGCAACCTGCCGCACCGCGCCTTGCCCATGATTACGCAGTACCTCGCCATCGTAGTCCGCCGCTCCGATCTCGTGCCCAACATGCACGATGCCTACCGCCGCCTCGACGTGGCTGCCACGGGCTTCGGCACGTTTCTTTCCGGCCCTTCCAAAACCGCCGACATTGAGCAGAGCCTCGTAGTCGGCGCACACGGCGCACGGGGGTTGGTTGTGTATTTGTTGCCGTGAATAACGAAAGGTGTACATTGCAAGCGTTTTGGGCAAAATTTGCCCAAAACGAAGTGTCATACCCATTTTGAAGTCGGAATACGAATTTGGCCTCGCCGAACTTGCGTTTCAGATTTTAAACTCCGCAATCCGCATTCCGTTTTCCAAATTGATATTGATTCTAAATTCTGCATTCATAATTCTGAATTGGTATTACTTCCCCCCTACCCTGTTTTGCTCAAGCATTTAGACGAATTGATTCTGTTCGAGAACGAGGAGTACCTGTTCATCAACAAGCCGCCGCACGTGGCAACCCTCGACGAACGCACCGGCGACCGGGATAGTATCCTGCGCTTGGTCAAGGCCTATCACGCTGACGCACAGGCTGGCCACCGGCTTGACAAGGAAACGTCGGGGGTGCTGGCGTTTGCCAAGAATCCCGAAGCCTACCGCCACCTTTCCATGCAGTTCGAGCACCGGAAAGTGGACAAAGTCTATCACGCGGTGGTACACGGCACCGAGCCGCTGGAAAACGTGAACGTCTATTTGCCCATTCTGCCGCTCAAAGACGGCTCGGTGAAAATTGACACGCAGAACGGCAAGGAAGCCGAGACGTTTTTCGACACGCTGGCGATTTACAAGAAGCATTCGCTGGTGCAGTGCGTGCCCGTCACGGGCCGGATGCACCAAATTCGCATCCACTTGGCCTGCCTGAAGCGTCCCATCGTCAACGACCCGCAGTACGGCGGCGCACCGGTTTACCTGTCGGAAATCAAGCGGAAGTTCAACCTCAAGCAAGACACCGAGGAACTGCCGCTCATCCAACGCGTGGCTTTGCACGCTTATTCGCTCACGTTCAACCTGCCCAGCGACGAGCCGCTCACCGTCGAGGCACCTTACCCCAAGGACATGCAGGCGTTGGTGCGGCAGTTGGAGAAGAATGTTTGATGGATGGTTGTATTGCTGATTGTGGTTCAGCCGTGGATGATGCCGCCAGCCGGTCATGACGCACCGAGCTATTCCTTGCTCAGTTTAAAAAGCCTGTTGGAGATTTGCGTTTTGGGCAAAAATCGCCCAAAACGCTTCTTGCCTGCAAGTCCTGCCTTTCCTGCGAATGCTGTAAATCCTGATTCCGACGACTTACTTCTGCCCCGCATACCCCGTCGCTTCGATTTGTCCGAATTCAATGCATCTCGGTTCCCGGACATTCATGTTTTTGCGCAAAACCGGGGGTTGGGGGCTTGGCTTTCCGGCCCGTTTTCACTACATTTGTACAGCAACGCCGATGATTGAGAACACCGTTACG
>JALOMD010000498.1 GCA_025455595.1 Cytophagales bacterium
GTCAGTGGTCGGTGATTGGGCGTTTTGGGCAAAATTTGCTTGAAACGCAAGCCTGTTGTCTTTGGCGGGCCTGTGATTCCGGTCAGACGCACAGCGTACAAAGCTGCGTGTTAACCGCGTTTTAGGCGAAAAATGCCCAAAACGGCAAATCACACAGTAACGCTGTCAATTTTCTGGTTCGGCAACCTGTTCATCTCGGCCACTACACTATCAACAAAGCCGGGCAGTTGCGTCAAATCGTGTCCCCAAAGGTCTGCTTGTCCGCACACCTCCGTCGCCAGCACCGCGTAGTCGTCGCCATGGCGTTGCCAAGCGGCGTGGAAATACGCCGCTGCGTCGTCTTGGATCGGATAAGCCGTGCCGTTTCGTTCGCCGTAGAAAACGCCGTTTTCCTGGCGCACCGGCTTGGTAAACAGCACATAAGCCGCAAAGCCGCGTGCCATGCAGGCGGGCGTTTTGGCAAATTTTTCGTAAAAACGCCGCATCGTAGGCACGTTGCGCATTTTCATTTTCGAGGTGGCTTGCAGCGTGATGTTAATCAGCCGGTGGACAATGTTCGGGTTGGCAAACCTGTCCAGCACTTCCTCGGCGAAGATACGCAAATCGGCGGCATCGCCTACCGGTACGGACGGCGCGATTTCGTCCATCATCACTTGGCGCACAAACGCAGCCATTTCTGCGTCCTGCATCATCTGATAGACTGTGTCAAAGCCTTTCAAAAACGCCAGGCACACGCTGATGGTGTGCGTGCCGTTGAGCAGCCGCAGCTTTCGTTCGCGGTAGTAGGCAATGTCGTCGGCCACGATTACGCCCGCATCGGCGGCGGCAAAGCTGAGGATTTCGCGCACGGCGGCGTTGCCTTCAATGGCCCACAGGCGGTAAGGTTCGGTTTGGATGGCCAGCGGGTCGGTGTAAGGCAACGCACCGGCAGCCTCGGCACTGGCGTTGGTCACGATGCGGTCAACCAGCGAACTGCAAAACAAAACGTGCGTTTCGAGCCAATCCAAAAAACTGGTTTCCAGTTGGTTATGTGCCGCCAATTGCAATACAAACCCGCGCAGCAGCGGGCCGTTGTCGGGAATCAGTTCCGTCGGAATCACCACTGTGGCGGGTGCTTGTCGGCCCAGCGTCCGGTAGCGTTCGTACAGCCAGCCCGCCAGCTTGGCCGGAAACGACGCGGGCGGTGTTTGCAGGACGCTTTCGGGCACGTATTGCAAGCCGACCTCGGTGGTGTTGGAAATGACGACTTGTACGTTCGGGTCGGCGGCCGTACGCAGCACCTCGGCCCACTGGTCGTTTGCCGACACAACCCTTGAAATGCAGCCGTTCACAAAGTCTTCCTCGACCGTTTTGCCGCCTTGCACGCCGCGTACCAGCGTGGTGTATAGGTTGTCTTGCCGGGCAAACTCGTCGGCCCGTCCGGCGGTTGATTTCACCACCACCACCGAGCCGTTGAACAGCCCTTGTCGGTTGGCTTGGTCAATGAAAAAATCAGGCAGGCCGCGCAGCAAAATGCCCGTGCCGAATTGAAGCACTTTTTCGGACGGAAGCGGGTACGGCGCGTGGGTGTTGCGGTGCAGTTGGGTCATTTTTGGTCTTGGGTCTTGAGTCGTGAGTCTTGAGAGAGGAAGGGAAACGTTGTAGTGTTTGGAAAAGCAAAGTGCAGTCGTCAATTCTACGACAAAGACGCAATTGCAAGCCAATACCCCTAAGCCGCACGACTTGCCGTAACGCAAAACGATTGTCGTCGCACACCAAAGCGTTGTGAAACAACAACCTGCCAGTGATTGTTCTGGGCCGCTTTAGTCGTTTTTTGCCCGAAACGCACAACAGGCGCAGACTTGCATCAACCGCCATTGTCAGGTTCGGCGGCGGAATTGTCGTCTTCCGAGAAGCGTTCAACTTGAGCGTTTTTGCCCAAAACGGCTGTTTTGTGGCGAAGCACTCCGTTGGCGGTTGTGCTTGCAATGCGCAAATATTTGTCTTTATTGTCGGCTCGCAAAAAAAGATGGTTTTTTATCGAAAATTGCCCAAAACGTCTTTTCCATTGAGCGATGCCTGGTGCTGATATATTTTATCCTGCGGGTCGTAAATGAAAACTCATCACTTATCACTCATAATTCATACTTCAAGAACATGCTCACTGGTACTGCCTTATTGCTGGTTGTATTTGGCGCGGTGGTGTTCATCGTGCTGGCCGCCTCGGTTTGGAAAATCCACCCGTTTTTAGCCTTGTTGCTGGCCGCGTTGCTTACCGGCCTGATTGTGGGCGTGCCTACGTCGAAAATCGCGGAGGCGGTGAATCAAGGGTTCGGCAACCTGATGACGCACATCGGCGTGGTGGTGGTGCTGGGCTGCATGATTGGCGTGCTGCTTGAAAAAACCGGGGCGACGTGGCAAATCGCCAAGGCGATTTTGGCGGTTTTTGGCAAAAAACGGCCTGTGCTGGGCATTACGGTCATTGGCGCGGTAGTGGGAATTCCCATCTTCTGCGATTCAGGCTACGTGATTCTGTCGGGCCTGACCCGTCCGCTGGCCCGCGAATCGGGAAAGCCGTTTGCGGGCATTTCGCTGGGGTTGGCGGGCGGGTTGTACACCACGCACACGCTGCTGCCGCCGCATCCGGGGCCGTTGGCGGCGGCGGGCAACTTCGGGCTGTCGGGCCAGTTGGGTACGGTGATTCTGGTGGGGCTGCTACTGTCGGTTCCGGTGACGCTGGTGGTTTTTGCGGCGGCGGCACGTTTGGGCCAACGCATTCGCATTGTGCTGCCCGACGAAAACGCCTCGGCCGAAGCCGAAAAATACTTGCCGCCTACGTGGCAGTCGTTCCTGCCGATTTTCGTCCCCATCGGTTTACTGGCCTTGGCCTCCTTCGCCAATGCCGACTTGCTGGCCCTGCCCGGCAGCCTGAAGAAAACCGTTCATTTTCTGGGTAGTCCGGTGGTGGCGTTGTTGTTGGGACTGGGCTTGGCTTTCGCATTGATTCGCCGCCCCGACCGTCCGCAGTTTCCGGCGTGGCTCCGCGAAGCCGCCGAGCAGGCCGGGATAATCCTGATTCTGGTGGGTGCGGGCGGGGCTTTCGGCAACCTGCTGAAGCAAACGCCCATTACCGACATGGTGAGCGACTGGGTGACGCAGTCCCGACCAGCGGGCGGCTGGTTCCTGCTGGTGGCCTTCGGCATCGGCTGCCTGTTGAAAACGGCCCAAGGCTCCACCACCTCGGCGATGATCATCGGGTCGTCGGTGCTGGGGCCGCTGCTGGGGGCGGTGGGCTTCGACACGCCGGTGGAACTGTCGCTGCTGCTGGCAGCCTTGGGCGGCGGTGCCATGACGGTCTCTCACGCCAACGATGCGTATTTTTGGGTCATCTCGCAGTTTTCCGGCTTCACCCTCCGCGACGGCTACCGGGGCATTACGCCACTGACGCTGGTGCAGGGTATTTCGGTGTTAGTGACGGTGCTGGCGGTTTATGCAGTGATGATGTGAGGTTGAAAAACCACCGGGCGTTTTGGGCAAAAATTGCCCAAAACGCCCGGTGATTTTCACTAATGACTGACCACTGACCACCGACGACTTTCATCTAAACCAATCCTTGTACATCACATAATTGTTGGCCGTGCGCAGGAACACCTCGGCCTGTTCCGGGCTGACTTTCTTGAGCAGCCGGGCCGGATTGCCGCCGTAGATACACCCCTCCTCTACCACC
>JALOMD010000499.1 GCA_025455595.1 Cytophagales bacterium
CAGGCCCGCTTGGAGCAAAAACGCGACGAACGCCGCGAAGTGCGCGAACGCATCGAATACGTGAAACGAAAACCGGTGGGAGGATGAAAGATAGTCGGCAGTCGTGAGTGGTAAGTCGTAAGTGGGCGGTGCAAAGCGTTTTAGCCGTTTTCTACCCAAAACGCGGTTAATGAAACTGGCGCAAGCGTCCGCTTGTGCCGAGTAACAGACCAGCGTCCGCTGGTCGCGAGCGAAGCTCGCAAAAGACTATACCATGAAAAGGCGTTTCAAGCATCTTGTACCCAAAACGCCGCAGTTGCTTTTTTCTGTTGACACCCATTTTTGCAAACCTTTGGTTTGCGACCAGCGGACGCTGGTCTGTTACTCGGCACAAGCGGACGCTTGCGCCAGTTTCATTAACCGCGTTTTGGGCAGAAAACGGCTAAAACGCCACACAACGATCATTCCGTCTGTACCAGAAACAAAAAGGCTCCGGATCGGAGCCTTTTTGTTTCTGGTCGGGATGACAGGATTCGAACCTGCGACCCCCACGTCCCGAACGTGGTGCGCTACCGGGCTGCGCTACATCCCGTTGAATGAACCGGCCTTTGCTGTTCCTGAGCGGAAGGGATGACAGGATTCGAGCCTGCGACCCTCCCGACGCGTCGGGATGCGCACCGGGCCGCGCTACATCCCGTTGAAATTTGGGAGTGCAAAGTAACGGAAAAGTAGTTTCAATGTCAATGCCAATTTTTACCGCCGAAATTTCATGTAAGCAGTCGGCTGGTTTTGTCTTAAAACAGCATTAATTGTTTAATTAACACTTAATATTTGCACACGTGGGCAAAACATTGTAAAATAGCGGCGAAAAACTGGATTTAAATCATACATCCGGCGTTTCCATCTTCTCAACAAATCCCCAAAAACGCATGTCTATTAAACTCACGCTTGGCGACAATGAGTATTTTCCGGGCATCGGCCGCATCCGTTACGAAGGCCGCGAATCGGATAACCCGCTGGCATTCAAGTTCTACAACGAGGATCAAGTGGTGGGCGGCAAAACCATGAAAGAACACCTGCGGTTTGCCGTGGCCTACTGGCATTCGTTCTGCGGCACCGGCGGCGACCCGTTTGGGCCGGGCACCAAGGTGTTTCCGTGGAACGCCAAAGCCGATGCCGTGGGCCGGGCCAAAGACAAGGCCGATGCCGCCTTTGAATTCATCACCAAGCTCGGTGCGCCGTTCTACTGTTTCCACGACGTGGACGTGGTGGACGAAACTACTTTCGCGCAGTTTGAAAAAGACCTCGCCACCATGACCGACTACCTGAAGGCCAAGCAACAGGCTTCGGGCGTGGAACTGCTCTGGGGCACGGCCAATCTTTTCTCGCACCCGCGTTACATGAACGGGGCCTCCACCAACCCCGACTTCCAAGTGCTGGCCCACGGGGCGGCGCAGGTCAAGAACGCCATTGATGCCACCATCGCCCTCGGCGGGTACGGCTACACGTTCTGGGGCGGCCGCGAAGGCTACATGTCGCTGCTGAACACCGACATGAAACGCGAGGTGGAGCATTTGGGCCGCTTCCTGCAAACCGCCCGTGACTACGCCCGCAAGGCCGGTTTCAAAGGCGTGTTCTACATCGAACCCAAGCCTTGCGAGCCGACCAAGCACCAGTACGACTACGACTCGGCCACAGTGATCGGCTTTTTGCGGCATTTCGGCCTTGAAAAAGACTTCAAGCTCAACATCGAAACCAACCACGCCACGCTGGCCGGGCATACGTTTACGCACGAGTTGCAAACCGCCGCCGACGCGGGCCTGCTCGGCAGCATTGATGCCAACCGGGGCGACTACCAGAACGGTTGGGACACCGACCAGTTCCCCAACGACCTGAACGAACTCACCGAAGCCATGCTGGTGATTCTCGAAAACGGCGGCTTTGTGAACGGCGGCGTGAACTTCGATGCCAAGACGCGCCGCAACTCGACCGACCTGGAGGATTTGTTTCACGCCCATATCGGCGGCATGGACAATTTCGCCCGCGCCTTGCTGATTGCCCACGACATACTGGAAAAATCGCCGTACCGCCAGTGGCGCAAGGCCCGCTACGCCTCCTACGACAGCGGCGACGGCAAGGCGTTCGAGGAAGGCAAGCTCACGCTCGAAGCCCTGCGCGACATCGCCTTCAAACACGGCGAACCCGAGCAGCGCAGCGGCCGCCAGGAACTGTACGAAAACCTGATCAATCAGTATATCCGTTGATTGTTTGAAAAAAACAGCAACACGGATTGAACGAATGCAATGGATAAAAAACGGATTCAAATCCGTTGCATCCGTTCAATCCGTGTTGCTGTTATTGAGCGTTTTGAGCAAATTTTGCCCAAAACGCCGGGCATGTTTTTTTTAGGTGTTGCGCTGTATATCCGACCGCATTTTTTGGGCTTCTCCCCTATTTCTCACCGCAAGCGGTTTGGTTTAGACAACACATGGAAATTCCGTTTTTTTTCCTTTCGCTACAGAAAAAAGTGCTGCGTTGGGCCGATGCTTTTTGGGACATGATACCCAATTTCTTGGCCGCCGTCATCGTCATTTTCGTGTTCGTTTTCGTATCGCGACAGATTGAGAGATTCGTTTGCCGCGTCATGAGCCGCACCACGGACAATGCTTCGCTGGTGAACCTGTCCAGCCGGGTCATCCGCATTGCGGTCATGGCGGCGGGGCTGTTTGTGGCCCTGAGCATCTTGGGGCTTGACAAAGCCGTGTCGTCGTTGCTGGCCGGGGCGGGCATTGTTGGCTTGGCGTTGGGTTTCGCGTTCCAAGACCTGACGGCCAACTTCCTGTCGGGCACCTTCATCGCCATCCAGCAGCCCATCCGCGTGGGCGACGTGGTGGAAACCAACGGCTATTTCGGGCAGGTGAAGGCAATCAAACTCCGCTCGACAGTGCTTGATAATTTCGCCGGGCAGTACATTGAGATTCCGAGCAAAGATATTTTCCAGAAACCGATTGTCAATTTCAGCAAAAGCAGACAGCGGAGGATGCAACTGAATTGGGGCGTGGACTACAACACCGATTTGCAGAAGGCGCAAGACGTGGCTCTGGCGGCCGTCAACAGCCTGCCGTTTCTGCAAGCGGGCAAGCCCGTGGAATTTCACTACCAAGCCTTCGGCCCCAGCAACATTACGTTCCTGATGTGGTTTTGGCTCGACGAAACCAAGGCCGGGCCGCCCCAAGCCATGAGCGATGCCATCAAGGCCGTCAAGCAAGCCTTTGAAGCCAACGGCATCGTGGTTCCGCTGCCCACGCAAACGCTGGAGTTGAAGAACAAGGAAGACCTGTTGAAACCGCTGGCGAAGCAGTTGGTGAACGGGAAGTGAGGCCCTGTCTTTCGGAATGCGATTTCGGAAATAAAAAAGAAAGGCGTTTTGGGCAAAAATCGGTAAATCCCGCAATCGGCGGGAACGCCCGAAACGCGGTTGATGAAACTGGCGCAAGCGTCCGCTTGTGTCTATAGACAGACCAGCGTCCGCTGGTCGCAAACCGATAGGTTTGGTTTGCAAAAGATGATTTCAACGATAACAGAAAACAAATGGCGGCGTTTTAAGCAAAAAACGGCCAAAACACCGCTCTTTGCCAAAATGCGCCTCGGCATAGTTTCGTCCTTTGCGAGCTTCGCTCGCGACCAGCGGACGCTGGTCGAAATAAAGGCATCACGCCGAGGCGT
>JALOMD010000500.1 GCA_025455595.1 Cytophagales bacterium
TGGGCGACGGCTACGTGGACATGACCCTCGAAAATATTGAAAAGGGCGACCCGATGGGCGTGTACAAGCAAGAAGGCGAGACGTTGATGTTCTTGGGCATCACGATCAACAACGTCTATGTGTCGTTCATCACCTTCCTGTGGGGCGGAGCCAACGGCGGCATCCCGTGGTTCTTGCTGCTGTCGTTCGGCACGGGCTTTTCGCTGCTGCGAAACGGCATCATGCTCGGCTCGTTCCAATATTTTTTCTACCAGAAAGGGCTGCTGTGGGAGTCGGCACTGACGATTTGGATACACGGCACGCTGGAAATCTCGGCCATTGTGATTGCCGGTTGCGCGGGCATCGTCATGGGCAACGCCGTGTTTTTCCCTGGCACTTACACCCGGTTCGAGTCGTTCAAACAAGGGGCGGTGCGGGGCATGAAAATCATCATCGGGCTGGTGCCGGTGTTCATCACGGCGGGCTTCTTGGAAGGCTTCGTCACGCGGCACACCGAAATGCCCACCATCCTGAAACTGGCGATTATTCTTACATCGGCTTTTTTCGTGGTATATTATTTCATTATTTACCCCCGGCAATTGCACAGGGGCCTCCCCCAACCCCCTCCGAAGGAGGGGGCTTTTTAACCGTTTTTTGCCAAAACGCCTTTATAACGCAGGTCTGCACGCGGTGTGTCCGACCGGAAACATAGGCTTGGCAAAGACAAAGCGTTTTGGGCGGTTTTTTCTTAAATCGGCTAAAACGTTCAGTGATTGTTGCTTCGCGTTCCTTGCGAAAATCTTTGCGCCTGTGCGTGAAACCCGATTGTAACCAACTGGCAAACAGCCATCTGTTTACTCAAGACTCAAGACCAAAGACCAAAGACTAACTACTTATAAATGAGCAATGTAGCTGTAAAGACCGAATTCCGCCAAGTGCGTGATTTTGGCGAGGTGTTCGGGGTTTCCTTCGAGTTCATCCGGCAGAACTTCAAGCCGTTGTGTACGGGCGTGCTGTACATCGGAGGGCCGTTTCTGCTGGTCGGCTCGGCGGTGCTGACGCTGATGCTGGTGCGCACGGTGTCGCTGGTACCCGGCGAGGGCACGGGCTTCGATGCCGTGGCGTTTGGCGTCACGTATTTTGTCAACATCCTGTCGCTGCTGGCCGGGGCCGTTATGATTACGTCGGTGGTCAACGGCTACATCAAGCTGTACATGGAAAGTCCAGAAGCCAAACCGCAAATCGGGGTCAACGAGTTGTGGCGGCAAGTGCGGCAAGACTTCTGGTGGGTGGCCGGGCGGCTGTTCCTGTTGTCGGTCTTGGCGTTTGTCTATTTCGGGCTGCTCATCGGCATGGGGGTTGCCGTTTTTGCCAGCGGCAGTTCGGTGGGCCTCAAGGTTGCCTTTGGATTCATCTACGTATTCGGTCTCATTGCGGCGGGCATGTACTTCTACGTCTATGGTTTCTGCATCTTCCCGACCCAGAGTTATTTTGAGCGGACGAGCCTCGGCGGCAGTTTTTCGCGGGTGCCGTATCTGGTCAAGGGCCACTGGTGGCAGACTTTTGGCGTGGCGTTTATCGGGAGCATTATCCAGAGCGTGGTGGCCAGCATCTTGTACTTGCCGTTTTATTTTATCTTGATTTTCGCCGGGTTGTTTTCCATTCAGTCGGGAGGCACGCCAAACACTTCGCTGCTTACGGTTGCCGGGGTGGGCATGAGCGTAGGCCTCACGCTGGGCTACGGCATGTCGTTCATCATCAACTTTGTGCTGATGGCCGTGCAGTACTACAACCTGCTCGAAGGGAAAGAATCAACCGGACTGCTGAACAAAATCGAAAGCCTCGGCACGGTGCCAACCGCCGCCAAAACCGACTTCTACGACGAAGAGGAGAAGTATTGAAAAGAGTGATGAGTTATGAATGATGAGTTATGAGTGAAGGATTGGCGTTTTGGGCAAAATTTGCCCAAAACGCCGCGCATTCACATTCATAAGACACATGAAAAGTCTTGCATGACAAACCCATTTTACGCCGAATGACTGTCTTTTTCATGAGCCATCCACAACAGCATTTCGGCAAAGCATTTCGGTTTTTGAGGGTTGGGCTGATTCGGATGCTCGGATTGGCGTTGGGTTGCCTTTTGCTGTTGGCGGGCTTGCCCGCTACGGCGCAGGTGGAAACCGAGGTGGAAGTCGAACTTCCACCGCCACCACCCATAGACAGTGCGACGGCCGTTGACAGTGCGGCGGTAGCAACGCCCGCCAAACCGCAACCGAGAAAACCTTTCCAGTGGCGGCCGCTGGACACCGATGCAACCTTGCAGCAAACACCCGTCAGGCAGTTTGATGCCGACAACCTGCGCGAATACCGCAACGACAGCGACTACGAATACGACATCAAGCAGGTGGACTTGTCTTGGTGGGAGCGGTTCAAGCGGTGGTTGGCCGGTTTGTTGCGTCAGACGCTTTTCCGCGAAGGCACCGGCACGTTCTGGGAAACTTTTGGCTGGATTGTCGGCGGGCTGGTTATCGTGTACGCCATTCTGCGCCTCATCGGAGCCGACCCGCGCGGGTTGTTTGGCCGCCGGGCAAAAGCCGCTCCGGTGTCGGCCGAAGAAGTGGAAACCGACATCCACAGCGTGGATTTCAACCAACTCATTGCCGAGGCCGTGAGCAAGCAACAGTACAAACGGGCCGTGCGGCTGCACTACCTGAAATCGCTGAAACTGCTCAGTGACCGCGAATGGATTGACTGGCGGCCCTACAAGACCAATTACGAATACATACGGGAACTGAAACAACCCAATCTGTCGCCCGACTTCCGGCGATTGACGTTTTTGTTTGAGTACGTTTGGTACGGCGGCTTCACTGTCACGCCTGAAGATTACACGGAAATGCGCACGGTTTTCCAGCAGTTTGAACAACAGGTGAGCGGAACAAAAGCCGCCGCACAGCGTCCCACTCTTGACCCCGCAACCGCATGAGTAAATACCGTGGCCCGCTGGGCCTGATTCTGGCTGCCGTCTTCCTGATTTACGCCATCCAGTGGGGCACGCCCAAGAAAATTGACTGGACGGAAAACTACGAGGCCGAAGACAAACGCCCCTACGGCGACAAAGTGCTGGTTGACTTGCTCGCCGACGTGTTTCCGGGTCAAACCGTGAACCGGCCCACCACCTCGCTGCACAAGCGGCGCGGCCAGTTGCGCAAAGGCAACTACCTGATTGTCAACCACACGTTTTTCCTAACCAGGCCCGACCTGAACGCTTTGCTCGAGCAGGTGAAGGCAGGCAGCAACGCCTTCATCGTGGCCTCTATTCTGACCGAGGACTTGGCCGACACGCTGGAAATATTCGTGGAAAACGTGGTGAACACCACCCAAGACGTGCAGGCCAATTTTGTGCAGCCCAACCGCCGCCGGGCCAAGCCGTTTGCGTTTACGCACGTCAATGATTTGTTTGAAATCATCCCCCGCGATTCGGGGCGGACGGCCCCTACGCCCATCCAACTCGGCACCGTAACGGTGAGCAAGTCGCAAGACGAGCCAAAGCTCGGTACGCGCCAGGCGGCGCAGTTCGTCGCCATGCCGTGGGGCAAGGGACACATTTTCCTGCACGTGATGCCGCAGGCGTTCGGCAACTACAACATGGTACATCCCGACAACGCCGAATACATTGCCAAGGCGTTGTCGTACCTGCCGACTGGTGAGGTGTTCTGGGAACGAGACGAAAGCCGTGGCGATTCGCAAAAACGACTACCTGCGCGAAAACGACTCCATTTTCCGCTTCTTCCTGGACGAGCCGCCGTTGCGCTGGGCTGTTTACCTCACGTTGTTCGGGCTGGTGCTGTTCGTGTTTTTCGAAGCCAAACGCCGACAGCGCATTGAACCCAACCAGGAGCTGGTGGCGCTCGGGTCAAGCAACCTGTCGGCCGCATTCACGGGCGGGTTTCCGGTCACCGGCGGGTTTGCACGGTCGGTGGTCAATTTTGACGCGGGCGCCCAAACCCCTGCAGCGGGCGTGTTCACTGCCGCGGGCATCACCTTGGCCTCGGTGTTCCTCACGCCCGCCCTGTACTACCTGCCTCTGGCCACACTGGCGGCCACCATCATCGTCGCGGTGCTGTCGTTGGTGGATTTCGGCATTCTGCGCAAGACGTGGGCCTATTCGCGGTCGGACTTCGTGGCCGTGGTGGCCACCCTCGTGTCCACCCTGACCATGGGGGTGGAAACCGGGCTTGTGGTGGGCGTGGCGGTGTCGATTGCG
>JALOMD010000501.1 GCA_025455595.1 Cytophagales bacterium
CAGCACTTTCACGTCGCTGACCTGCCCTTGGCTGTTCACCACGAATTGCACATAGACCAGCCCGGAAACGCCTCTGCTGCGAGCCGCCGCCGGATACCGTAGGTGTTTTGACAAATATTTGCCCAAAGCGGCCAGACCGCCTTCAAATTCGGGCATTTGCTCGGCCGTGATCAGAATATCTTCTTTCTTTTCTTCTTCCAAAAACCCGGTGCCGCCAGTGTTCTCGGAGAATTCGAACGGGGCGTTTTCCATTGATTCAGGGCCGTCAACGGTAATGTTTGCAATGGCGCGACCTTCGGTTTCTTCCACTCGTGTCGGATTGCCGTTCGGATCAATTTCCTCCTCGTGTGCAACTACCATTTCGCGGTAGTCAATGGTTGCCGGTGGAGCCGTTCGAACGGTAGGCGGCGGAGGCGTGGGCACGGGCGGCGGTGGCGGTTCGCCAATCACCGTCGGTTCCGCAATTGTCTCTATGAGAGGCACTACGGCTTCCGGCGCATACCGAAACGAATACCACAAAAAGGCGAGAAAGACCAGAAATCCGGCGCAGCCGACGAATGTGGCGCGGCGCAAATACTGGTCGTAGGCTTGGCGCAACTGGTACGCACCGTAGGCTTTGTTACGGTACTCACAACAGAGATGCAGTGCGGGTTCTTTTTCCATAAGCGGACGGAAAAAAATTTAATCGGCACTTCGAGCGGTAGATGGGAAAGCGTTTTGGGCGAAAATCGCTTAAAACGTCAGAGACGGATCACAGCAACAGTTCAGACTGTCAACCCAACGTATTATACGTCCTAAGTGCTTGGTCACAAATAATTTCACCTATTTTTTGCTTGAAACGCCTTGTAAGTTGTTGAAAACAAGCATATTACACTGTTTTTCTAAAAGCTAACTACTGGCCGAAAAACATTATTCTGACGGATGCTTTTGTGAGCGATGTCCGGTTTTTCACCGAGGCCTGTGGCACACAGGCCGTTGCAGACCCTCGCTACCGGCCTGTGTGCCACAGGCCTCGGTGATTGGGTTTTGATGCGACAAAACAATGTTTTTCAAACACTACTAATGGCCAAGCACTTATCAGGTAACCCCATCCAACCGCACGGCATAAGTACCTTTGCACAATCCTGCCGTTTTGTGCAACTTTGCGGCTCATTTTTGTTATAGAGGACGGCGGGCTATTTAAACCGCCCAATGAAACATGGAAGACAGTAATAAAAACAGTAACATCGAGAAAGTACATTGCCTTATCATCGGTTCGGGGCCGGCTGGCTACACAGCCGCCATCTACGCCGCCCGCGCCGGACTCAAGCCCGTCATGTACCAAGGCCTGCAACCCGGCGGCCAACTCATGATTACCAACGACGTGGAGAACTACCCCGGCTACCCGGATGGTATCATGGGGCCGCAGATGATGGAGGATTTCCAGAAGCAAGCCGCCCGTTTCGGTACCGACATCCGTTTCGGGTTGGTTACCAAAGTGGATTTCTCCAACGGGGCGCACAAAGTCACCGTTGACGACACCCACACGCTGCAAGCCGATGCGGTGATTATCTCCACCGGAGCCTCGGCCAAGTGGCTCGGACTGCCTTCGGAGCAACGCCTGAACGGTTTCGGGGTGTCGGCCTGCGCCGTCTGCGACGGTTTCTTTTACCGGGGCACCGATGTGGTCGTGGTGGGAGCCGGAGACACTGCCTGCGAAGAAGCCAGCTATCTGTCCAAGATTTGCAGCAAAGTCTATATGCTGGTGCGCCGCGACCAAATGCGGGCGTCGCAAATCATGCAGAACCGCGTGAAAAACATTCCGAACATTGAGATTCTGTGGAACACCGAAACTGAGGAAATCTTGGGCGAACACGCCGTAGAAGCCGTGCGCGTCAAGAACGTCCAAACCGGCGAACTGCGTGACATTCCTGCCAAAGGATTTTTCGTCGCCATCGGCCACCAGCCCAATTCCGATGTTTTCAAACCGTACCTCGACATGGACACGGCCGGGTACATCGTCACCGAGAAAGGCAGCACCCGCACCAATGTGGAAGGCGTGTTTGCCTGCGGCGACGTACAGGACAACGTGTACCGCCAAGCCGTGACCGCCGCCGGAACCGGGTGCATGGCTGCCTTGGATGCCGAGCGGTATCTGGCCGCCAAAGGGCTGTAAGCCCCCACCCGGCCTCTCCCAAGGGGGAGGGGCAGCCCCACCCCAACCCTCCCCAAGGGGAGGGAGTTTAAAAGCCCCCTCCTTCGGAGGGGGTTGGGGGAGGCTGCTTTTCGTTCATCTATTAGTTAGTGTAAATGGTCAGGCCGCCGTTGCGCCGACCTTCTCTTGTACGACATGCGTTTTCTCTGTAGTCTGCTTTGTGGGTTGTGTTTGGTTTCGTGGGCTTGGGCACAGGAAAACGACCGGTTCACCAAGCCCCTCAGCACCAAGCCTCCATCCGAAAAGAAAGACACCGCCAAAACGCCGTCGGTAGCACCCGTAACTGCCCCGCCGCAACGTTACCCCGGCTTCGACCCGCAAAAAACGCCTACCGTAGTGAGCGAGGACACCACCGAGATTGACGAAGGCGAACTCAGCGTGGTGGAAGTGACCGAAGAAATCCGCGTCGATTCGTCGTGGATCAAAATTGCCGAGTACTATTCGGTGTGGGACTCGCGGAACGTGGATCCGTACGGCATTGACCCGAAAGACTTCGAGGATAGCGTTGAAATCACCTTGTATGATGACGTGCGCAACCAGAGATGGGCCTCGCCTTTGGTCGAGAGCAAGGTCACTTCGCATTTCGGCATGAGGGGCTACCGCTGGCACTACGGCACCGACCTTGACCTGGACACCGGCGACACCATCCGGGCGGCTTTCGACGGCATTGTGCGCATTGTGCGTTACGAGCCGGGTGGTTGGGGCTATTTCGTGCTGGTGCGCCACTACAACGGCCTCGAAACGCTGTACGGACACATGAGCCAGCAGTTGGCCGAAGTGGGGCAACTCGTCAAGGCGGGCGATGTCATCGGGCTGGGCGGCAGCACCGGCCGCAGTTCGGGGCCGCACCTGCACTACGAGGTTCGCTACCAAGGCAATGCCTTCAACCCCGACTTGATTTACGACTTTCCCGAAAACAAGCTCAAGTCGCAATACTTCTACCTGCTGCCGCAGCATTTCTCTTACATCGGGCAGCGGAAAACGGCCGTGGTGCGGCGACTGGTCTATTACCAAGCCCGGCGCGGCGACACGTTGAGCCGCATTGCGGCCCGCCACGGCACCACCGTGTCGCGGTTGATGAAACTAAACCGCCTGCGCGGAAAAAACATCCGGGCCGGCCAACGGCTGCGGGTGAGATAACGCTTTCCGATGCTTCGTTCTTCGATGCTTCGTGCAAATGCGTTTTAGGCATTTTTTGCTCAAAACGCTTGACGAAGCATCGAAGAACGAAGCACGAAGTATCGAAATGATATGAAAATAGACATCCTCGCCATTGCGGCGCACCCGGACGATGTGGAGCTTTCTTGTGCCGGAACACTGCTGGCTCATGCGGCCGCTGGCAAAACCATCGGCATTGTTGACCTCACGCGCGGCGAACTCGGCACGCGGGGCACGCCTGAGCTACGATTGCAGGAGGCCAACGCCGCCGCCCAAGTTTTGGGGCTGTCGGTGCGCGAAAACCTGGGCCTGCCCGACGGCTTTTTCGAGAACCGCCGCGAACACCAACTGGCTGTGATTCAGGCTATTCGCCGCCACCAACCGGAAATCGTGCTGACCAACGCCATTGACGACCGCCACTCGGATCATGGCCGGGCTGCGCAATTGGTGCGCGAAAGCTGCTTTTTGTCCGGCCTCGCCAAAATCGAAACCGCCGACAACGGCACGCCCCAAGCGGCTTGGCGGCCGCGCGTGGTCTATCACTTCATCCAAGACTACTACATCGAGCCGGATTTTGTGGTGGATATCACGCCGCATTGGGAAACCAAACTAACCTCCATCCGGGCATTCGGCAGCCAGTTTTTCAGCCCCGAAAGCACCGAACCCGTCACGCACATTTCCAAGCCGGAGTTTCTGGATTTCATTCGGGCACGGGCCTTGGAATTCGGCCACCGCATCGGCACGCTCTACGGCGAAGGTTTCACGGTACACCGTACGCCGGGCGTGAAAAACCTGTTCGATTTGTTGTAAGACCCGGTGAATGCGGAAATCGGAATTCGGATTGTGGAAAAGATATAGAGTGGGTAGGTGTTTTGAACAAAAAATGCCCAAAACGCTTTTTGTGAAGAGATTTTAGCTCCGTAGGAGCGAACTGTCTGTAGAAACACAGAAGAATCACAGAAAAAGCTCCGTAGGAGCGGCCCTGACGTTATAGTGTCAACCGGGACGCTCCTACGGAGCTTTCGTATTAAACTTGTCTCGGTTACTACAGACGGTTCGCCCCTACGGGGCTGGCGGATGATTCCGGTAGTTTGGCGTTTTGGGCTTTTTTTGCTCAAAACGCCTACCAGCTCTACCCTTTTCCGCAATCCCTATCCCGACTTCCGCATTTCTTTCTCATTGTTTCACCAATTTCACCGTTTCCCGACTGTCTTGGTTCGATAACCGAACCACGTACAGACCGGGCCTGAACACTGCTGCCGGAAGCGGAATTCGATTTTCGGATTCGGGCTGATCTATTGTCT
>JALOMD010000018.1 GCA_025455595.1 Cytophagales bacterium
CAACGGCATGAACCCCAGCCGCTGACGGCGGAACAAATACAGAAAAACCAGCGGTATCTGGACTTGCTGAAAGAAGGCAAGGAAGACCTGCACCGCCCGGTGGTGGATGAAATTTATCTGGTTTCGCCGAGTGGAAAAGTCATGTTCCGCGAGCCGGATTTGATTGACGTGTGGTTCGATTCCGGTGCCATGCCGTATGCACAGTGGCATTATCCGTTTGAGAATCAGGAAGTTTTCAAGGATAGCTACCCGGCCGACTTTATTTCCGAGGGTGTGGATCAGACGCGCGGCTGGTTCTTTACGCTGCACGCCATCGCCGGAATGCTGTTTGACAGCATCGCTTTCAAAAACGTCGTTTCGACGGGGTTGGTGCTGGACAAAAACGGTGAAAAGATGTCCAAACGGAAAGGCAACGTGGTGGATCCGTTTTTTGCGTTGGACAAATACGGTTCGGATGCGGTGCGGTGGTACATGGTTGCCAACGCCAATCCGTGGGATGATTTGAAGTTTAGTTGGGACAAGGTCTATGTGGACGAAGCAGGCAACCGACACCTGTACGACCCGAAGAAAGAGGCGGATTTCTACGCCCACATGAAGCTGGCGGATCAGTATTCGGATGGCATCACGGAAGTGCAGCGCAAGTTTTTCGGGACGCTGTTCAATACGTACCAGTTTTACGCTTTGTACGCCAACTTGGACAACTACAAACTTTCTGAGTTTGACCGCGTTCCGTACGAAAAACTGACCGAACTGGATCGTTGGATTATTTCCAAATTGCAGTCGCTGATTCTGGAAGTGGACGAAGCCTACGCCGCTTACGAGCCTACCAAAGCGGCGCGGGCCATCCAGTATTTCGTGACTGAACAGCTTTCCAACTGGTACGTGCGGTTGTCTCGCCGCCGTTTCTGGGGAAGCCCCACCCCGGCCCTCCCCCAAGGGGAGGGGGTCAAAAACTCCTCCCCCGTGGGGGGAGGCGGGGAGGGGGCTTTCCAGACCTTGCAGGAATGCCTGGTGGTGGTGACGCAGTTGATGAGTCCGATTGCGCCGTTTTTCGGCGACTGGCTGTACAAAAACATGACCGACAACGTTCGGGCGGAGGCCGTTGCCAAAAACACGCCGCTGGCTCCCGAATCGGTGCACCTGACCGACTTTGTGAAAGCCGAGCCGAGCCGGATTGATAAACGTTTGGAAGAATCCATGGATTTGGCGCAGCGGTATTCGTCGCTGGTGCATTCGTTGCGGAAGGGGCACAAACTGCGCGTGCGACAGCCGTTGTCGCGGGTGCTGCTGCCGATTCTGAGCGAGGAGCAACGCGAACGGGTGCGTTCGGTGGAAGATTTGATTCTGTCCGAGACGAACATCAAGGCCGTCGAATACATTGACGATGCGTCGGGATTGCTGGTGAAGAAAATCAAGCCGAACTTCAAAAAGCTGGGCAAGGAATACGGCCCGCGCCTGAAAGACGTGGCGGCGTTGATTCAGGCGATGGATCAAAATAGTATCCGCGAACTGGAGAAGACCTCCCAGTTGGAACTAAATCTGAATGGCGAAACCATTGTAATCACGCCCGAAGACGTGGAAATCTCGGCGGAAGACATTCCGGGCTGGATTGTCGCCAGCGAAAATGGCCTCACGGTGGCGTTAGACATCACCCTCACCGACGAACTGCGCCGCGAAGGCATCGCCCGCGACGTGGTGAACCGGATTCAGAACCTGCGTAAAGATTCGGGCCTGGAAGTGCAGGACAAAATCAAACTGACGTTCCAAAACCTCGATTCCTTTGTGGATTCGGCACTGGAAAGCAACCGTGAGTACATTTGCACCGAAACGCAGGCATTGGAATTGCAACTGTCGCCGCAAGTCGCCGAAGCCGTGCCGCTGGATTTGGATGAGTTTACGCTGAATGTGAGGTTGGAGGTAATTCAGAACTAATATTTGCTTGGAATTTCGCAGGCGTTTTGGGCAAAAATCGCCCAAAACGCCTGTGTTCATAAAAGACAGTAGTCGTTCACAGTCTGCATCTTTTCCATCATGTTCGCAGCATTTGACATTCGTTACCAATCCGAGGGCATCTTTGACTATTTGCATCATTACCATATCAGTACGTATGAGGTTGAAACCGTTTTTTATGGAGAAAATCATGTTTTCTATCCGGGAAATAACATTTCCACGATTGTTGGTTACACAGGTACACACATGTTAGCGGTGGACTTTGTCTTGGATTTCGAGGAAAGTTTGATTAATATTGAACGTTTGTCAATCGCAACAGTCTATGAAGTCAACCATTTTTATTGCAGACGAATACTTCAATAAAACCTCCGACGGAAGAAACCGTGACGAAGTAGCTCGCGAACGTGCCGAAAGGATTCGTTCCCAGAACATTCAGCCCACCACATTGCAGAAGTACATCGCTGAACGGATGAAAGCCGAGAAAGAAAAGAAGGAACAGTCTGGCGAGCAGTGACGGGTGCGTCCGTTTCAACCGCTGTTTTGGGCAAAAATTGCCCAAAACAGCCAATAGAAAAACACTGGAAAATATAGTTTTTTACAGAGGAATACAGAATATTCTGCAAACAAAGGAGCCGCTTCGTAAAGCGGCTCCTTTTGTTTCGCATCTGTACACATCTCCGCTCATTTTCCAAACAAATACCGCACTTGCACCCGTACATCGCTGCGCGTGGGGCCGTTGATTTCTTCCAAACCGGAGCCGATGGTCGGTTCGCTGGTCAATGTGGTGCGGGCGAAACGCAGCCACACCGACATCTTACTGTTCACATCGTAATTCAACAGCAAATAGTACCGCAGACCTTGCCGGTAATAGGCGGGCACGGTGAAACTGTACAGCACGTCTTTCTCAAACACATACTGGCGGTTGTCGTAGTCGTCGGTGTCGAACAGGGCGAGGCGTGTGCCGAGTTGCCAGCGTTTCAGGCGAAAATTCGCGTCTTGTATCAAGGCGTAGCCGCCCGTGCGGGCCGTCTGTTCAAACGTACTGAACTGCACCCGCGACCGCAGCGATAACACCTCATTTGCTTGTACATCGGCGTTGAATAAATATTGCCGCCGTAACGTACGAGTTGGTACATGGATAGGAGCCGTCGGGTTCGACGGATTGCGGTCGCGGTGTTCTTCGCGATATTGGGCATAGAGCAACAGTTTTTTGCTGGGCCGGTACGCCAGCCGCAATAAGTAATCGAATCCGTCGGAGGGGGCATCCACGCGGTAGCGCAGCCATGGGAAGCGGTACGTGTCGTAATAGGCCGTAAAAGTAATCCGTCGTGTCGGGTTCAGTTTGATCCCCCAGTAAACGCCGCTTTCGTTGATGTTTCGCGTGCTTTCGCCAAACGCATTGCCGTAAAAGCTGTGGAAGTGCCGGTCGTAGTGCCGCCACAGCAGCGAAAGCGACAGTTTTTCCGAAAAACTGCCCAAAACGCCCGCCACCGCCCCTACCCCACCGCTGCTCGAACGAGCCGCCTCGCCAAACAAATTGAGATTCTGCCACACGTACGAGCCGTGAAAACCCACGTTCAGGTTTTCAGTGCCTTTGAACTCAAACTGATTGTAGCGGCGCGGGCTACGCAACAGCGGCGTATCGAAGTGGGTGTACAGCAGCGTGCCGCCCAGTTCCAAGGTACCGGCTGCGTTGCGATAAGCTACGTTGCCACCGGTGCTTTGCTCCAAAATGGCATTTTTCGCCGCCAGTTCGGTAGGCGTGCGGTGAAAACCCGCCGTGAGCAGCGACGAAACGAACCGTTCGGCCAGCGTGTCGGACGCGCCGAAACTGGCCCCGCGCCGCACCCGCGAGTAAAATCCCGTAACCCGAAACCGCCCAATGCGGTAGGTGGCTGCCGTGCCGCGTAGGAAGCCCGCCTCCATCACCGATGTGTACGGACGAATGCCCAACTGATGCCGCCGCACCGTTTCCACGGCCTCGGCTCCTTTGCCCACCGCAAATCCCGCCGACAGCAGCAGCCCTTGCCCCAGTTGCAGTTGGTAGTCGCCGAACGCGATGCGTTCCCAACGGCCTTTATTCTCAAGCAGCAGGTGTGCCGAGAAGAAATCGGCTCCGTAGCGACGCGTAGCCGGTTCCCACTGGAACTGCTCGCCTGCATCTTTCTCAGCCGTGAAGCCGAGGCTGAAATCTCCCGTGTGGTTCACGCGGTAGCGGGCGTACCAACGGCCCGGCCCGCCCAAATACCGCCGACTCAGCGAGCCGTCGGTCAAAGTGTCGGGTGCGGCGAAGCCTTGTTTTTGCTCTAATGTCCGGTCGTAGCGGAGCAGCAGCACATTGTTCGGCTCGGCGGCGATGCGCTGCCACAGCGGACGACGGTCGGCGGTGACGTTTTCGGAAACAGTGACGAAGGGCAGCAGTTTTTGTATCGTGGCCGCGTCGAAGGTCGGCACGGCTTGCAGTTCGTAGAGCGAAACCAGCGGCCCGTTTTTCTTCCGATACGCCAAAAACGTGTCAATTTGCAGGTCAGAAAGGATATACAGCGCGGCCAGTTCGGGGCGGGTGGCTTTGTTCAAGTCGAGCGGATGCGCATAAAGCATCAGCAGCGATTCGTAGAGGTCTTCGTAGTTGGCATCCTCCTTTTGGTTTGCCAGCAGGCGTTGCACGAAATCGTCGAGGTCAATCTCGCGGCGCGGCGGCGTTTGGGCCGTTGCTGAAAGCAAAAAGCCAAAGCACAGAAGAAAGCACGTTTTGGGCAAAAATTGAAAATCCCGCCCACGCCGAGTGCGTGCCTGCCACGCACCTGGCGTGGGCAAGAATCGGCGGGAACGCCCAAAACGCCGGGTTCCAAAACCTGTGTCTTTCAATCTGCGCATTACGATTCTTCTGCATAACTGTGCTCAACCGCGAATTTCACGGATGAGCCGCCGGGAAACAGCACGTTCATCATGTCGTTTTTCAATCCCGCGCCTTGCGTGGCGGGTGTGCGAGAAAACCTTCATAGGGTTTTGAACCTATGAAGGTTGCGCCGGGCGTTTTGGGCGATTTTTGCCTAAAACGCTGCTTACTTCTCGCTCCTCACTTCTTTCTTCTCACCTTTCAGCAACCAGCCAATGGATACGTGGTGCGACAGGCCCAGCACCGGATGTGTCCGCACGGCATAATCCAGTTGCAGGCGTTTGGGGCTGAATCCAACACCGAACGTAACTACCTGCGGGCGACTCACGAACCCCGTGCGGAGCCGCAGGTTGCGCACTGCTTCGTATTCCACGCCGGCCCGGAACGAAGCGGGGTGCAGAATGTCTTTTTCTGTTTCGGCATTTACGGCGATTTTCTCAACGGGCCTGTACGAAACACCCATACGCAGCACGGTGGGTAGCCGTTCGCCAGTGTTTTGGTCGAGGCGGCTGCGGGTCACGTTGACGGCGTGGAAGCCCAGCGTCAGTTCCGGCAGTAGCCTGGCCATGCCCCCGAGTTCGACCGTGGCGCAATGTCGCACGCCTACTTCGCTCATGGCCACGGCCATGTAGTTGGCTTTCACGCCCAACGTCACGTTGTCCCAAGCCCGACTGTAGGCTAAGCCCAGCGTGTTTTCGCTGTACAACTCGTCGCCAAAACGGCCGACCGACGCGCCGAAAACACCTTTGCGTAGCGGCTGCACGTATCCCACGGCCATTGTTTGCAGCCCTTTCATGCCAAAACGCAGGTCGTAGGCCGCCATAACCTGCCGATTCCTGACACCGCCCAAGGCCCCGGCGTTGTTCCACAAGGCCCAGCCGTCAGCAATCGTCAGCAACGCACCGGCCAAGCCCCACGCCCGTCCGCCCAGCGGAAAAGGCCCGCCGCCCGCCCAGGCTGGCGGCCCAACGCTGTACAAAACCAATAGAACCGGCCAAAGCCGTTTTAGCAAGAAAATGCGCATTTTGTATCAACCTGCCTTTGGCAGCTTGTATCAAAATTAAGCGGCGGGCAGGCGGTGCTTTGTTACAAATTCGCCCAAAAGCCCATAAGTGTAAGGTTTGGCTGTCGATTGGCACCTCGGTTGGCGAGTGTGTTTTTTTACTTTGCAACAAGGTTTTCGCCAGTGTGCCGCACCTCGGCTGCAAATTGCACATTCAAGTTACGCATGTAATAATGTGGCCCGGCGGTGCTTCGTTTTCGCACGCGAAATGGCGTGCTTGCACCACACAAGCAGAAGGGTTTTTCCAGAAGATGATTCAGACCGGTTGGTTTCTTGGCTTTGGACACGCGGTGCGGCGCGGCACGGCGCGGATTTGTGCGGCCGTACTGGTCTTGGCGTTTTTACCGCCGATGGCCAAAGGCCAGACGAACGAACTGGTTTTCCAGCACCTGTCGGCCGAGCAAGGGTTGTCGCACAAGAATGTCCACAGCATTTTGCAGGACGGGCGGGGTTTTATATGGCTCGGCACTAAGAGCGGCCTCAATTTGTACGACGGCCGTTCGGTGCAGCCCGTGGAAATCAAGTACGAGCCGAAGGCCACCCCGACCAATCTTGACGTACGCGCCTTGGCCGAAGACAACCAAGGATACGTGTGGATAGGAACCTACGACAACGGCTTGCTGCGCCTTGACCCCACTACCAAGCAGGCCGAGGTTTACAACACCCAGAATACTCCCGCCCTGGCCACCAACACCATTTCGCACATCCACAGAGACCGCCGGGGCAACCTTTGGATTGCCACTTTCGGCGGCGGTCTGGTGCGCCGCGACCACGCCACGCAACGGTTCTCGGCCTACCGAAACACTCCGAACGGCCTCAACAGCGACAACATCATCACCATCCACGAAGACCGTCAAGGCAGCCTTTGGTTGGGTACGTTCGGCGGCGGCCTCTGTAGGTTCGAGCCGGAAAGCAACCGGTTTGCCGCTTATCTCGCCCAAGACAACACCGACATCCATGCCATTGAGGAAGACCGCGTAGGCAACCTTTGGTTAGGCACCTACGGAAAAGGATTGGTGCGTTTTGACAAAAAAACTGCTAAAACGACCTATTTCTCAACCGCCAACACACCCGATTTGGAAAGCAACTACATCCGGTCGTTACAGGAAGATGCTTCAGGGCGGCTGTGGATTGGCACCGAAAAAGGCGGCGGGTTGAGCTATTTCGATTCGGGCACGCGACGTTTCTACAATTTCCGGCAAAATCTCGCCAAACCCGGCAGCATTGCCTCCAATGACATCAATACCCTGATGCTTGACCGGCTCGGCGTGCTGTGGATTGGTACCGAGGGCGCGGGTGTAAACCATGTCGAGACACAAAACGCCGTCTTTAGGACATACCGGAGCGGCGAAGACGGCATTCCGGCTTTTACGAGCGGTGCCGTAACGGCCATCTACGAAGACCGCACCCAAACCATCTGGATCGGCGGGGCATCAACCGAGGCACCGGTGTTGTATGCCCATTCTCGTTTCAGCGGCACCTACACGGCCCACAAGTTGCCCTTGCAAGGGGCTATGCTCACTTTCAACCACGCCATCACGGCCATCACCGAAGACAACACAGGTAACATTTGGGTCGGAACTGCGGAAAACGGCCTCTACAAATACGACCGCAGTGCGGGCCGCTTCAAGGTATTCACCACCGCCAACAGTGCGTTGAGCAGCAACAGCATTGAAGTGCTACACACCGACAAATCGGGCGTTTTGTGGATTGGCACCTACGAAGGCGGCCTGTGCCGCTTCGATCCGGTTCGCGAAAGCGTCCGCACTTACGTAGCCCGTCCCGGCAAGGCCAACTCGCTGGCGGGCAATACGGTTAAGCTGATTTACGAAGACGGCCAGGGCAGGCTTTGGTTAGGCACCAAGGAAAACGGCTTATCCGTCTTTGAGCCGCGCACCGAAAAGTTTGTCAATTACCGCAACGTGCCGGGCACCGCACGAAGCCTGCCGGGTAACTCCATCCGTGCCGTAGCCGAAGTGCGGGGCCAGGTTTGGGTAGGAACCGATGCTGGTATTGCCCGTTTCAATCCCGACAACGGGACGTTTTCCCGCACCAATGTGCGCAACGGCCTTCCTGAAAACGACGTGTGCGGCATGTTGCCCGACCGTAGCGGCCGGTTATGGATCAGCACGTTTTCTGAAGGGCTGGTACGTTTCGACCCGCAAACGCAGGAATTCCGGCGATTCACCATTGCCGAAGGGTTGCACAGCAACGAGTTCCAGCAGTGGGCCGCCCACCGTGGCCGTACGGGCGAAATGTTTTTCGGTGGCAACCGGCACTTTGTGAATTTCGTTCCCGAAGAGGTTGTGGACAAGAGCTACACGGCACCGATTTACGTCACGTCGTTCGCCCTGTTCGACAAAAAAGTCGAGTTCAAGGAGCCTTTGTATCGAAAGCAAACCATTGAACTCGACTACAAAGACAATTTCTTTGAGTTCGAGTTTGCGTTCCTCAACTACTTGGACGTGAGCAAAAACTCCTACGCCTACATGATGGAAGGCGTGGACAAGGACTGGAAAAAAGTAGGCAACCGCCAACTGGCCTCATACACGAACCTTGACCCGGGGTCTTATGTGTTCCGCGTCAAGGCTGCCGACAAATACAACCGCTGGAACGAAAAAGGCGCGACCATCCGCATCATCATCCACCCGGCTTGGTACCAGACGTGGTGGGCACGCATTTCGGCGGTGGCGATTGTGCTCGGCTCCATCCTGCTGTATTACCGGAGCCGCATCCGTTTCTTCCAACGCCAGAAGCAGGTGCTGGAAGGCTTGGTGCAGCAACGCACCGCCGAACTGGTGCAGAAAAACGCCGAAATCGAGAAACAGAAGGACAGCATCGAAAGCCAGAACGTGAAGTTGTTGGAAGCCAACGAGATGATTGAGCAAATCAACGAGGAGTTGCGTGCCATTAACAACGACTTGGAAGACCGCGTGGAACAACGCACGCACCAGCTCAAGGAGGTGAACGAAAGCCTGATCAAGAGCAACCAAGAACTGGATATGTTCATCTACCGCGCCTCGCACGACATCAAGGGGCCGCTGGCGAGCTTGTCGGGCTTGTGCAAGGTAGCGGGCATGGACGTGCAGGACGAAAAGGCGCGGGACTACTTCACGATGCTGGACAAGACCTGCGATAAGGCCAACCACACGCTGGTGCGCATCCTGAAAATGTACGACATCCGCAACGCCGAAATCCACAACGAGCCGGTGGACGTGGCGCAAATCGCCGCCGAGTACGCAGGCAATCTGCGCGCCATGCCGGTTTACCAAAACATCCGCTACGAACAGAACATATTCATGGGTGCCGAGGTGTTCTCAGACCGGTCGTTGGCAAGCATTGTGGTGACGAACCTGATTGAAAACGCGTTTAAATATCACAAAGACCGCGCCGAGTCTTACGTGCGGGTACACATCGAGGCCGTCGGCGACGACATCCGCGTCCGCATCCACGACAACGGCATCGGCGTGCCGGAAAAGGCCCACCACAAGTTGTTCACCATGTTTTTCCGGGGCACCGTTGACCTGAGCGGCACGGGCTTAGGCTTGTACTTGTCCAAACTGGCCGTGGAACGCATCGGCGGCAGCGTGCATTTCTGCACAGACTCAGGCACCGAAACGGTATTTGAGGCAATTTTCCCCAAAACTCCCCCTGAGGCGGCCTTTTCGTTCATGCCCCTGGCGCAACTGGAACAGCAACCGGCGGCCGAGTGAAAGTAATGCGGAGTTCGGAACTGGGAATGCGGGAAGTGAAAATCTCCTAAAAGGCGTTTTGGGTAAAAATTGCCTAAAACGATGGTTGTGATAAAACGCCCTTCAGACAAGCAGTACACGGAACGCCAATTGGATTCAGAAACGCCGCACCTCTGCCAATGATACCAAAGCAACGCCGAGTTGCGGGAAATTCCACCGAAAACTTCAGTGACAACACGCATCGGTTGAAAACCCACCGTCTCCTCAAAGACGATGGCAGAACATTGGAAGAGGCCGTCGCATTCATCCGCAACAGTCCCGTGGAGCAAGTTTATTTTTTTAAGGATGGCAGCCAGGTAGCCCGATTCAAAGGAGAAAAAACATACGTCAATCCGTCCGAAGCCTCCTTGGTGCGCATGAAGGATGCCATCGTCTTGCACAATCATCCGGGCGGCACTTCGTTTTCCGTTGAGGATGTCAAAGCCGCCGTCACCCATGACGCAGCCCAACTTATCGTAGTTACCAGTGATGCTACCTACAACCTCATTCGTCCAAGGGATGGTTGGAATATTGATTTTGATATCAAGAACACACAGGATATATTTGAGGAGGCGTTAAGCTTGGCGCAAGATAAACTACGGAAGCAAGAGGCACGGGGCGAAATTTTTTCCTCTGAAAAAGACCTTTTATTGAACCATTACTTGTGGGAAGCATTTTTTACTCACTTCGGCATTCGGTATGAAAAAACCAAACCTTAAAGAAGCCCGAGCAACTTTCGACGACCGGGCGTTGCCTAAAGGCAAAGTGGAATACACGCCCGAAAAAGAGGCGGCTATTGAGAAAGCCTTGAAAGAAATTAGAGAAGAAATGACCCAGTGGTCAAAAAATAGATTTGAAGGAAAGGCTGAAAATATGAACGACGGCAATGCCGCTACTGACACCCAAGCAGCGGCTTGAAGATGCATATAAATTTTTACTGTGTCGCTCGGCGTTTTAAGCAAAATTTGTCCAAAACGCCACTGACGACTGACCACTAACCACTGAAGACTATTTTTTTCAGCTAATCCGGCTCCAGTTCGTTTCCTCTTTGCGCAGCGATTCGATGTGGCGGCGGATGGGTTGGTTCTCGTATGAGGTCAGGTCGGGGTCGGCTTCGAGCAGTTGGGTGGCGGCATCGCGGGCTTCTTGCAGGATGTACTGGTCTTTGGCCAGGTCGGCGATGAGCAGGTCCAGCACGCCGCTTTGCTGCGTGCCCGACAAGTCGCCGGGGCCGCGCAGTTGCAGGTCAACCTCCGAAATCTCGAAGCCGTCGGTGGTGCGCACCATCGTTTCGATGCGCGTGCGGGCCTCTTTGCTCAGTTTATAGTCCGTCATCAGGATGCAGTAGCTTTGGTCGGCACCCCGGCCCACGCGGCCGCGCAACTGGTGCAACTGCGCCAAGCCGAACTTCTCGGCACTTTCCACTACCATTACGCTGGCGTTGGGTACGTTCACGCCCACTTCAATCACGGTCGTGGCCACCATGATGTGCGTTTCGCGGCTGAGGAAACGCTGCATCTCAAAGTCCTTGTCGCCCGCTGACATCTGCCCGTGTACGATGCTGATGTGGCATTCGGGAAAGGCCCGCGCCACGCTTTCGTAGCCGTCCATCAGGTTTTTGTACGACATTTTCTCCGACTCCTCGATGAGCGGATACACGATGTACGCCTGCCGCCCTTGCTGCAACTGCTCGCGGATGAAGCCGAACACCCGCAGACGGTGCGCGTCGTAGCGGTGAACCGTCTTGATGGGTTTGCGGCCGGCAGGCAGTTCGTCAATCACCGACACGTCGAGGTCGCCGTAGAGGGTCATGGCGAGGGTGCGCGGAATGGGCGTGGCCGTCATCACCAGCACGTGGGGCGGCGCGTGGTCGTTTTTCTGCCACAGGCGGGCACGCTGCGCCACGCCGAATCGGTGCTGCTCGTCAATGACGGCCAAGCCGAGGTTCTTGAACTGCACCACGTCTTCGAGCAGGGCGTGCGTGCCCACCAGTATTTTCATCATGCCGAGTTGCAGTTGCTGGTGGATGTCGCGGCGGAGGGCGGCTCGGGTGGAGCCGGTGAGGCACCCGATGCGCACGCCGAGCATGTCGGCAAACTGCTTGAGGCCGTTGTAGTGCTGGTCGGCGAGGATTTCGGTCGGGGCCATCATGCACGCCTGCGCCCCGTTGTCAATGGCCATGAGCATACAGATGAACGCCACGATGGTTTTGCCGCTGCCCACGTCGCCTTGCAGCAGGCGGTTCATCTGCTTGCCCGAACTCATGTCACGGTAGATTTCGCGGATGACGCGTTTCTGCGCGTCGGTCAGCTCAAAAGGCAGGTGCTGGCGGTAGAACACGTTCAGCAGCGTGTCGGCATCGGGCGTGTTTTTGAACACCTGTCCCGGATACTCCACTTTCCGCACCAATTTCTGCTTCAGCAGGCGAAGTTGGATGTAAAACAGTTCCTCAAACTTGAGGCGGTTTTTGGCCTGCTCCAAGGCGTGGACGGTCTTCGGGAAGTGGATGCTTTCCATCGCCTCGGCTTTGGAAATCAAGTCGCGCCGACGGATGATGTCCTGCGGCAACGTTTCGCGCAGGTGCGGACTCACTTGGTCAAGCACTTGCCGCACCATCTGCCCGATTTGCTTGCTGGTGACGAACTTCTTGCGGAGTTTTTCGGTGAGGTTATAGACCGGTTGCAGCCCGCCCGTGGGCAGCGGGGTCTTGGGGTCGTACAGTTCCATTTCGGGATGCACGATGCTATACTTGCCGTTGAAGTACTGCGGCTTGCCGAACACCACGTATTCCTGCTTGACTTTCAGGTTCTTGGCTTGCCATTGGATGCCTTGGAACCACAGCAGTTCTATCTCGCCGGTGCTGTCAATGAAATAGCCGATGAGCCGCCGCTTGTGGCCTTCGCCGGCTTCTTCTATGTAGTCGAGCTTGCCGCGTATTTGCACGTAGGGCATCCCTTCGAACATCTCGCGGATGGTGTAGAACTTGGTGCGGTCTTCGTGCCGGAAGGGATAGTACTGAATCAGGTCGCCGTAGGTGAAAATGCGCAGCTCGGTGTTGAACAAATCGGCCCGCTGCGGCCCCACGCCTTTCAGGAATTCGATTTTGGTATCGAAGAAACTGCGGCGAACGGGCGGGCTGGCGGGATTCTCGGTCTGCATAGCGGTTGGCGTTTCCCGCGCAAAAGTAGCATCTTTTCGGGAAAGGTGGTAAGTCGTAAGTGGTAAGTCGCAAGGGGCGTTTTGGGCAAATTTTGCCCAAAACGCGGCCTCACCCCCAGCCTCTCCCTTGGGAGGGGGGCCGGGGGGTGAGGCTTCGTTTTGTTTTCTTTTCAGAAAAACTTGCATAAGTTTGAAAAATCGGGGCGGTTCCCTGGTTTCGCTATGGTTTTGCGTTTTGAGTGATTTTTGCCCAAAACGCGAGAAAGCCCTGAAAGGGCGTGATAACACAGCACCGGGCATCGCCCTGTTGAATCGGCACAGGCAACCGTTTTGGCCCTTTTTTGCCTAAAACGCCCGTCTATCAGAACCACGATTGGCTTCGCCGAACTGACGTTTCACATGATTAGAGGATTGCCTTGATTGAAAATCCTGCTCATCCTGAAATCCTGTCTGAAAATAATAGCCGTTTTGAGCAGAAAATGCCCAAAACACTAAACCGAAAACACAAAACCTCTCTATGCGCCTTCCCAAACCCACGCTCAGTTTTTGGCAAATCCTGAACATGAATTTCGGCTTTTTCGGCCTACAGT
>JALOMD010000502.1 GCA_025455595.1 Cytophagales bacterium
AACCAGTGCGACTCGTGCCGGAGTTTCAACGCCAACGCGTCGTTCAATGTGCATGAGCTGGACGCGGCTTCCAACAACTCCGTTGACGACATCCGCAACTTGGTGGACCAAGTGCGGTATCCGCCGCAGGCCGGACGCTACAAAGTCTATATCATTGACGAGGTTCACATGCTGTCTAATGCGGCTTTCAACGCCTTCCTGAAAACGCTGGAAGAGCCGCCGTCCTACGCCATTTTCATCCTCGCCACCACCGAGAAGCACAAGATCATTCCCACGATTCTGTCGCGGTGCCAGTCGGCGTGGACGACATGGCGCGGCACTTGGCGGGCATTGCGGCCAAGGAAGGCATCCAAGCCGAGGAAGAAGCCCTGCAGATCATCGCCCAGAAAGCCGACGGCGGCCTGCGCGATGCCCTTTCGATGTTCGACCTGATTGCCACGTTCTCCACCGACCGCAGCATTACGTATCGCAACACGATTGACAACCTGCACATCCTCGACTACGACTATTATTTCCGCATGACCGAGGCGTTGCTGGCCGAGAGCATTCCGCAGGCCATGCTGATTTTCAACGAAATACTGCAAAAAGGCTTCGACGGGCACCAGTTCATAGTGGGGCTGGGCGAGCATTTCCGCAACCTGCTGGTGTGCAAAGACCCGGCCACGGTGACGCTGCTGCAAGTGACGGGCAGCGTGCAGCAAAAGTACTTGGCGCAGTCGGCGCAGGCTTCGGTGTCGTTCCTGCTGTCGGTGCTGAACCTTGGCAACCACTGCGACCTGAACTACAAGACCAGCAAGAGCCAACGGCTGCTGGTGGAACTGACGCTGATGAAAATGGCCCACGTGCCGTCGGCGGTTGATTTGGGCAGAGATTGGGGCAAAAATCAACAAAACGGCGCGGCCGAGCTAAAAAAAAAAGCTGATGCCCCAGTAAATCCGGTCGAAAATACCAAGTCCGAGCCGCCCCAAACACCGAACAGTGACACGGGAAACACCATTGCAGCCAATCCGGCCGTGCGGCAACGTCCGGCAGAACCTGCCCCGAATAATGGCTTGCCCGCCAAAACCCCCAAGCTGACCCCGACCATCAGCCTGAACGCTACGGCTGCGCCGGATGCAAAACCTAACCAAACGGCCGAGGCCACGGTGAGCTACGGCAACGAGCCGTTCACGCCCGAACAACTCAAGACGCACTGGCGCAACTTTGCCGCCACCCGCGACTCTCCCTCCGAAGGCCTGATCCTGAACCGGGAATTTGAGTTGCAGCAACAGACCGTCCTGCTGCGCCTCGACAACCAGACGCAATTGACGCAACTGGCCGAATTCAAGCACGAGTTGCTGGAATATTTGCGAAAAAACCTGCGCAACAGCCAAGTGCAGCTACAGGCCGATGTTTCTGTACAGGAAAAGAAACGCATGGTCTATACCAACCGCGAGAAATTCGAGTACTTGGCCGAAAAACACCCGCTGCTCAACGAGTTGAAAACCCAGCTTGGGTTGGATGTGGATAATTGAAGTCGTAAGTGGTTAGTCGTCGGTGGTCAGTCGTCAGTAGGAGAGGAGTCTGTGTTTTTGCAGTGATTGACAGATTTTTGTGCGTTTTGGGCAAAAAAACGTCAGAACCATGATTCGTAGGATTGAAGGATTAACATGATTTTCTTTTCAATCACAGTAATCCCTCAATCCTACGAATCATGGTTCTGACAAATTAGGTGTTTTAAGCAAAAATTGCATAAAACACCTCTTTGCTCCAACCTTGTTTATATGATTCACAGACTGCCGTGATAGAAAAGAAAATCATGTCAATCAAATCAATCATTTTAGAATCACAGTTCGGACAAAAAGCGTTTTGGGCATTTTTTGCTCAAAACGCTTTCAGGCAACCGCACACAATTCTTGCGTATGAACAAAAAATACGACCAGATTTTCAGGGAAAACCTACAAGAAATATTTCCGCAAGTACTGGCTGCTTTCAACAACGTTGAGTACCGGCAAGTGAAACCGTTGCCTACCACCTTGGTCAAGACGCTGCAACGCGAGCCTGATTTTCTTTTTGAAGTGCAGACCGCCTCAGGCAAGCAATTGTTGCACGTGGACGTACAGACCAAACACGATGCCGCCATGCACCGGCGAATGCTGTTGTACGCAGCGTTGCTTTTTGACAAGTATCAGCTACCTGTCAAACAAATCGTACTGTACATTGGCGGCGGCAGGCAAACGATGACGGACGCAATTGTAATGGCTGACTTCGCTTACCACTATCAGTTGATTGATTTTCGGCAAATTCCCTATAAAAGCCTGTTGTCCAGCACTAATCCGGCCAAAGTGTTGTTTGCCATCTTGGGCGACTTTGGCGGCGACTCCGATGAAAAAGCAACAACGGCCATCCTGACTCGCTTGAAGCAGACGGTTAAAGACGACACCAATGCATTTGTACACTTGCAGGTGCTGGCCGATTTGCGTAATTTGGGAACACTTGTAACACAAATAGCAAAGACTATGGCATTAGACATCAAAGCCACAGAAACCTCCTTGTTCAAGCAAGGCAAAGCAGAAGGCAAGTTGGAAATGGCAAGAAAACTGCTCAAAGAGGGGGTAAAACCCGAAACCATCTCAAAAGCTTCCGGGTTGCCGCTGTCGGAAATCAAAAAACTTTCCGACAACTAATTCCTTTGCTTGCCCTGCTTCATAGACAAAAAGGGTCGGTACGAAGCCGCTGAGACGGCTTTTTCCTGTATGTGCCATCTGCTTACTACCCAAAAGAAACCATGCGGCGTTTTAGGCAAAATTTGCCCAAAACGCCGCATGGTTTCTGCATATAAAAATGGAAAACCTCATCTTCAAAGCAATTGTCGGCAGCCAATCTTACGGCACGGCCACGCCCACTTCTGACATAGACCACAAAGGCGTGTACATGCAGCCGGTTGACGACCTGATTTCTTTCGATTACAAAGAACAGATAGAAATCAGCAAGGACGAGGTGTATTACGAGGTGCGGCGTTTCTTGCAACTGTTGCAATCGGCAAACCCCACTGTGCTGGAGCTTCTGTACAGCCCGGAAGACTGTATCGTACAGACCAGTCCGCAATTTGAACGGATTGTACAGAACCGGCACCGTTTCCTGACGCAGAAATGTTTGCATTCGTTCGGAGGATACGCCATTGCGCAAATCAAGAAGGCCAAGGGGCTGGACAAGAAAATGAACTGGGAAAAAGACCGCGTGGAACGCAAGACCCCGCTCGATTTCGTCTATGCGTACACAGACGGCAAAACCATGCCCGTTGAGAAATGGCTTGAAAAAAACGGTAAAAAACAAGAGAAATGCGGGTTAGTGGCCCTCGACCATTTCCGCGACTGCTACGCCTTGTACTACGACGACAACTTGGAAAACGGCCAGCCGCCGCTGGGTTTCAAAGGCATTGTGATGGACGACAGCAACGCGGTGCGCCTCAGTGCCGTTCCGAAGGGCATGACGGCCGAAACCATTGTCTATTACAACAAAGACGGCTATTCGATGCATTGCAAGGACTATCGCGACTACGAGACGTGGCTCGCCAACCGCAACACGCAGCGGTACGTGGACATCAAGGGCCACAACCAGCAGATTGACGGCAAAAACCTGCTGCACTGCCGCCGCCTGCTGGACATGGCGATGGAAATCGCAACCGAAAAAACCATCCGCGTCAGGCGGCCTAATGCCGACTATCTGCTGTCCATTCGTCGGGGCGAAGTGGAACTGGAAACCATCATCGAACAGGCCGAAAAGGACTTGCAGCAGTTGGACGAACTGTTCGCCAAATCGGGCCTTCCTACAGACTGTGACAGAGATTTTGTGAATGAACTGCTGCTGTCAATTCGACACATGTA
>JALOMD010000503.1 GCA_025455595.1 Cytophagales bacterium
TAATTGTGGAAGTTGGTGAGCAAAATATACTCGCCAAACGAACTCAACGGCACGCCCGTATAGCGTGGCAGCCAGTCTTTTACAATTTCTTCTTTAGTAGTCATGCTGCAAAAGTATGCGAATTGTCCGAATCCAGACGGGGGCGGCCACGGGATTTTGCAGGACTGGCGGATGGGTAACGTTCAAAATAACGGCTGCATTGGGTTGTGGTTGGCGTTTTGGGCAAAAATTGCCCAAAACGCTTCCGTCCTCATTCGTCGTGCGAAGAACGCAAACCGAATGCTCAAAACTGCGGCTGGCTCGTTATTTTTCAGAATTGGGTTTTACCGTTTATCTTTACCACCATTTCAAGGCGATTGGTGATTAGCGATTGGCTGTTAGCTTTTGGCAGTTAGCTGTTAGCTTTTGGCAGTTAGCCTTTAGCCCAAAGGTTTGATTGTCAAAAAGTTGTCCAATAGTATCTTCAAGTAAGGAATTGTTCGCTAAAAGCCAATCGCTAACACCTAATAGCCAACAGCTAATTGCCAATAGCCAACCGCCAACTCTAACCAGCCTTTGCCGTTGAACTCCACACCATTGTTGCTTCGCCTGAAACGTGCGGCCCTCTGGGCGGGTGGCGGCGTAGTCGGCTTGCTGTTGCTGCTCACGCTGGCAGTTCATTTTGGGCAAGATGCCATCATCAGTCAAGTCATCGCCGAACTCAACAAAAGCCTCCAGACGCGCATTGACATTGCCCGCATCGAAGTCTCCTTGTGGCGGCATTTTCCGCGTTTGTCGGTGAGTTGCCAAACGGTGAAAGTCCACGGCTCGCTACCGGCGGACAAAACGCCGCTGGCCCGCGCTGCCAACGTTGAGTTGCTGTTCGGCATTGGCGATTTGTTAGGCGACGACATCGCCATTGGCCAAGCCATTGTCACGGATGCCGACGTGCGGCTGCTGATTGACGCAGCGGGAAATCCCAACTACGAAATTCTCAAAAAAACGCCCAAAACGCCCGGACAACCCGGCGAGGTACGTTTCGACCTGCGCCGGGTACGGCTCGAAAACGTGCGGATTCGCTACACCGATGTTCCTTCGGCCCAAGACCACCAACTGCTGGCCCAACAAGCCGATGCCCGCCTGCTGGTGCGTAACAGCGACTACCGCATTCACCTTGACGGCGATTTGCACAGCGATTTCCTGCGCGTGGACGGCCTGGCCTATTTGGCCGACAAGCAACTGCGGGTGAGCAGCGAAATGCAGTACGACTACGCCGCACGGCGACTCCTGATCCAGCCGTCGCAATTGTTCGTGAACGGGTCGGAGTTTGAGGTGATGGGCTACCACATGGCCCGGCCGCATTCGTTCGTTGACTTGCAATTTGCAGGCAAACGCACCAACGCCCAAACGCTGCTGTCGCTGCTGCCCGAGTCACTGTCCAAGGCCTACGCTGCCTACCAAAGCAAAGGCGAGGTCTATTTCAAAGGTGCGGTTATCGGTTACACCGAGGGCCGCTCGGTGCCGAAGGTGGACGTGCAGTTCGGTTGCCGCAACGCTTCGTTTTACGAATCCAAGCTCAACAAACGCATCGAAGGCGTAAACCTGACGGGCCGCTTCGGCAACGGCGACCGACAAACCCGCGCCACGTCGTCGCTGACGCTGGAAAACGTGACGGGTCGCCTCGACAACCGCCCGTTTGCGGGTAATCTCACCATCCGCAACTTCGACCGGCCGCATCTGGCTTTTGCCGCCAAGGGTACGTTTGACATGGCGACTGTGACGGCGTTTGTTCCTTCCGGCATTCGTAACGGCGCGGGGTTGCTCACCGCCGACGTGCAATTCGAAGGCAACTTGAACGATTTGCGCCAGCAGAATCTGAACCGTTTCGTGCGCACTTCGGGCAACTTGCAACTCCAAAACGTGGCGTTCACGCTGCCCCAACGGCCGCTGCGCCTGCACAACCTCAACGGCGATTTCTCGTTCCGCAACACCGACCTGATGATTCACCGTTTCAGCGGTGCCGTAGGCCGTTCCGATTTCCGGCTCAACGGGCGTTTTGAGAACATTTTGGCGTATTTGCTGCTCAACGACCAAGCCCTGCGCGTAGTGGCCGACTTCAATGCCCGCCAGCTTGATTTTGACGAATTATTGGCCGAAACGCCTGCTGGCAAGCCAGCCACAGCCTCGTCCGGCTACCGGCTGCGCCTGTCGCCTCGGCTCGACCTGAACCTGGCTTGCCGCGTGGACGCGCTGCGTTTCCGGCGTTTCCGTGCGCGACAAGTGCGCGGCGACTTCACGCTGCGCGACGGCATTGCCCGCAGCAACGACATCCGCTTACAAACGGCCAACGGCTCCATGAACCTGCGCCTCGGCGTGGATGCCAGCCAGCCCACGCAAGTCCGCCTCAGCACCAACGCCCAGTTCGACGGCATCCGCATCGACAGCGTGTTTTACATGTTCGAGGATTTCGGGCAAGATTTCATCCGCTCGCAACACCTGCGTGGCAAAGTGAACGCCCGCGTGCAGACTTTCCTCGCCTTCGACGAGCATTTCAACCCGGATCATGACCGCACGGTGGCCGAGGTTTTCGCCACCGTGCGCGACGGCCAATTGGTCGGTTTCGAGCCAATGCAAAAACTGTCGGGTTTTATCAATCGCCGCGAGCTTGCTAACATGCGTTTCGGCGAAATGCAGAACAACATACACATTGAGAAACGCACGGTGTTTCTGCCGCTGATGGAAATCAATTCCAACGTGGCCAACATTTCGGTGCAAGGCTCGCACACGTTCGACAACGTAATGGATTACCGTTTCCGCATTCCGGTGAAAACGCTTTTCCAGAAGCGGACGCTGCAAGCCAGCACGCGGCCAGTTTCTACACAGCCGAGTCTGCACCTGCGCATCCACGGCCCCGCCGACAACTACAAAATCAGCTACGACAGCAAACGCGAATCATCGCCTGCGCCTGCTGAAACGCCCAACTTGCGCCAAGCCCTCCGTAAGCCCGAAAACGAGTCTAAAACTCGCCCAACCGTCTCGAAACAACCCGCCACCGAGACGTATTTCGATTTCTGAATCAGCGCGTTTTAGGCAAAATTTGCCTAAAACGCGGATGCCGCTCCGAACACGGTATTGAAAATCTTGCATCCGGCACGACACAAACAAGAGGAGACGAACACAAACAGAAAACTTTGGAGACTGTTTACGTTTTGGGCAATTTTTGCCTGAAACGTTCGTCTTCATACTTGCTTCCCTTGTGCGGAAAAATTGTCTCAATTCGGGAAAACACTGGATTCAACTTCGGTTACGCCAAGCCGATTTTGCCATCAATGCCTGAAATGATAGCTTTGCACACTTTTTGCAAAACTTTAAGCCGTACGAAACCGTTTTACAAAGAAATATCTGAGCGAATGAATTTTGAAGTCCTTTTAACACCCGACGGTTTGGTCAGCCTGCTGACGCTGACGGCTTTGGAAATAGTACTGGGCATTGACAATATTATTTTCATATCCATCCTTGCCGACCGTTTGCCAAGTGAACAACAGAAGCGGGCACGTTCTATCGGCATTCTGCTGGCGTTGTTCGTCCGCATTGCGCTGCTGTTTGGCATTTCGTGGTTGGTGAGTCTTAAAGAGCCGCTTTTCAGCTTGCTTGGTCACGGCTTCAGCGGCCGAGACTTGATTTTGCTGGCTGGCGGCTTGT
>JALOMD010000504.1 GCA_025455595.1 Cytophagales bacterium
CCTTTGTTTCAAATTTTCGTTTCTTCGCAAGATTTTACCCATCTCCCGGCCCAATACCCTCGCCGAGATGGTCTCAAGCTCCCTCTCGTCCCCAAACAGGTCGTTGTGTTCGGACCAAATCATCTCGTCGTAAATACTGAAGAAGTGAAAAAGGATGTCTGCAATATCTGTCAGGTCGTTTCTTCTCATTTCGGGTCGGTCATCCCAGGCAATCAACTTGAGCAGTACAATACCCGGTAGCGTGCAAACTTTGAAGGTTATTTTATCCTCAAAGGTCACTTCCGGGATGCCTTCTTCGTACACCTCCTTCATCCCATCCACGAGGAGCGTAGTCATGCCCGTTCCTTTCACAGTCACTTTTCCTTCCTTTTCTATTTCGCCAAACGGCAGAATGTCAATCTGCCTACCGCCGGGGGCAATGAGCACGAAGGCGTTTTCTCTGTAACCGGTGAAGCCTTCAATTTCCACCAAGTAAGTTTTCAATTCATCAAAATGGTCGCTGTCTTTTATCAATACGCCGAAATCAATATCGCTTGTTGCCCTTCTCGGTGTAATGTCTTTTAAGCCGCGCATCCACACTTCACGGGCTACGGCACCTATGAGGTAGTAATCAATCCCGAACCTCGAAAAACCCCTTTCGAGTGATTCAAGAATTTTGATAATTGATTTTTCCTGCCTGATTTTATTGAAATCGGTTATGTAGTAGCTCATCGTATATTTTCTGTGCGGTTTCTGTATTACGCCTATCGCCTGTGTTCATAAGATCAGTATAAGCCAACAGCGGATGCACCACTGTTTCGTTGAATGTTTCTTTCCCTTTCCAAAATTTCTTGTAAACTCTGATGTTTCCGTTTGTATCAGGCACAAGCCGGTAATTCTTAATCAAGTCGTTGCGGGTTTCTTCTGTATAAATAGTGAAAATTTCCGGCAGCAGATAACCTGTAATCAGCGCACCGGCAGGCTCGCCACCCCAAAAGGCCTGGTGTTTCTGCAACGGTATGTTTTTCCATTGATTATAGTCTTCGTTTCTCAATAGACGGAAATTGCCGATGTGCAGCGTCGGTTTCAGTCTTTCTTCAAAACCAATTAACCATTTGTCAAGCAATTGTTTTCTATTGACGAGCATAAAAGCTTTCCTGATTTTTTGAATCAGGAATTTTTGCTCTCTCAACCCGTTGAGGATGTAATTGATGTTCCCCAAAGCAACGCCAGCCGCTTCGGCAATCATCCGTTGTGGCTGGTTCACCAACTGGTCGTCGGTCAGGAGAAGGTAAATCACTTTCAAGCCCGTGGCACTGAATGCACGGTTTGGCTTCTCGGTTTGTGTTTTTTCGGCCTTGTGTCCCTCAATCCACACGTGATGCTTGGCAGTTCGCAGAAAAACATTTCCCGCCATATCCAAATAGCCGATGCCATCATTTCGCAAGGCTTCCTTTATCTTCGGAAAAATGGTTTCGGCTATGATTATGTGTTTTTTGTTCGCCCTGTCTTTTATTTGTTCCAACTGGTGGTTCCTGAGTTCCCTTTTCACTTCCGTGGTGAACCTTTCCTTGCCGTTTTGAAAAACGAACTCCACCTCGCCGTCCAAACCTTTCTTTTGGGTGGCGGTGTAAATCCCCTCGATTCCCGTGTGTTTTCTGAGGTTTTCCAATGCCGTATGTACGATCCTTGTTTCCATTTGAATATCCGTTGTTCACTATATTTGCATGTTCACGTAACGTGAACATGCAAATATAGTGAACAAAACTGAATTAAATACGACTCCCAATGGCCGATTTTTGCCAGAAACGCCGTGTCGCAGGTTCCGTAAGTACCGACCTTTTGCAGCAACCGGGACAAACCGAATGCAAAAGCTCCGTGGGAGTGGCCCGGCTGACAAAGTAAAGTCAGGGCCGCTCCTACGGAGCTTTTTTCTATGACCATCCGGGATTTCTACAGACAGGCCGTCCCTACGGGACTTTTACAGGCGGCGTTTTAGGCAAAAAATGCCCAAAACACCGTCTTGTTTGTCACTTTTCTCTTTTCGTTTTTCACTTTTCATGGAAAATAGGTAGTATTGTTTGCTACAATTAGCCCCCGTACAACCATGAGAAAATACGTACTTGTCCTCCTGTTGCTGGCCCTGAGCGTCCAGCCTACCATTGCGCAGAAAAAGTCAAAAATTGCCCCAAACGCCCCAGCCGCTGGCCGCTACCAAGCCAACTGGGCTTCCATTGACAGCCGTCCCATCCCCACTTGGTTCGAGGATGCCAAGTTTGGCATCTTCATCCACTGGGGACTGTTTTCGGTGCCTGCTTGGGGGCCTACGCCCAAGGACGGAGCCAGCATCTACGACTGCTACGCCGAGTGGTACTGGTGGCGGCTCACCGACACGAAATCGAAGGTGAACCCGCTGTTTGTGGACTACCACACCCGCACCTACGGCAAGGATTTCAAATACCAGGATTTTGTGAAGGATTTCAAGGCCGAGATGTTCCGGCCCGACGAATGGGCCAAGGTGTTTGACGAGGCCGGGGCCAAGTACGTCGTGCTTACCTCCAAGCATCACGAAGGCTTCACGCTGTGGCCCAGTGCGCAGGCTTGGAACTGGAACGCCGTGGACGTTGGCCCACACCGCGACTTGGCCGGCGACCTGATTAAGTCGGTGAAAAACAAGGGCTTGCGCATGGGTTATTATTACTCGCTCTACGAGTGGTTCAACCCGCTGTACCGCTCGGATGTGAACCGCTACGTGACCGACCACATGATTCCGCAAATGAAAGACCTGGTGACCCGCTACAATCCCGACATCCTTTGGACGGACGGCGAGTGGGATCATCCCAGCGAAACATGGCGCAGCACCGAGTTTCTGGCGTGGCTCTACAACGAGTCGCCGGTGAAGGAGCAGGTGGTGATCAACGACCGGTGGGGCAAGGAAACGCGCAGCAAGCACGGCGGCATTTTCACGACGGAATACGACCTGGTGCACGAAACCGAACTGAAAGAAGGCTCGCTGGCCCGCCCGTGGGAAGAGTGCCGGGGCATCGGGTCGTCGTTTGGGTATAACCGCAACGAGGATTTGACCAATTACGCCACCTCCGGGCAACTCGTCCACATGCTCATTGACAAGGTTTCGCGGGGCGGCAACCTGCTGCTCAACATCGGCCCCACCGCCGACGGCCGCATTCCGGTCATCATGCAGCAGCGTCTCAAAGACATGGGCGACTGGCTGAAGGTGAACGGCGAGTCCATCTACGGCACGCGGATGTGGAAAAACGCACCGGCCAAGAAAACCCCGGACGTTTTCTACACGGCCAAAGGCAAGGATTTGTACGTCATCTGCACCAAATGGCCCACGCAACCCGTCGAAATAGAAGGCGTGGCTGCACCGGCCAAAGTGACCATGCTGGGTTTCAACGGAGCCGTCAACGCCGCGCCGTCCGGCGGCAGGCTCACCATCACGCCGCCCGCCGTCACGCCCGCCACCATGCCTTGCGATTATGCGTGGGTGTTCAAGCTGGAAAATGCGCTGAAATAGGTCAGAGATTAGAGGTCAGAGGTCAGAAAAGCATGTGGGCAACTTTGGCAAAGTTCAGAACTTTGCCAAAGTTTGAGCACAAGGCGTTTTGGGCAAAAATTGCTCAAAACGCCTTTTTGTCTGAACTGTATTGTCAGACTGATGTTCTGTTTGAGA
>JALOMD010000505.1 GCA_025455595.1 Cytophagales bacterium
TGTAATCCGCGTCATCCGTGCGAATCCGCGATTCAAGACAAAAATTTTTTCGCAAATAGTATGCACGCATAACATTTTTATTTATATTTGACCTTGAAATAATCAAAATGCAGGCAACTCGTTTTCGGTACGAAGCGTTACTGGAAAGCGCAGCCGACAAGAGCAGCGTTTTGGGCGAATTTTGCCTAAAACGCTGTTGAGAAAACCCTAAACCTTGTTTTCACTTCATTTAATCATTCTTTCATCCATTCATTCACGCATTGTTATGGAAACCGTATTGAACAAAGCCATCAAAGGCGGCGAGTTTCTGATCAAAGAAACCGAAGCCGGACAAGTCTTCATTCCCGAAGAATTTACCGAAGAGCAACGCATGGTGGCCCAAACTTGTGATGACTTCTTGGCGAAGGAAGTCCACCCGCGCCTCAACGAGATTGACCACGCCAAAGGCCCCGAACTCATGGCCGAGCTGATGACCAAAGCCGGCGAACTGGGCCTGCTGGGCACTTCCATCCCGGAAGAATACGGCGGGTTCGGCATGAACTTCAACACGTCCATGCTCGTGACCGAGAAAATCGGGGCGGGGCATTCGTTTGCGGTGGCCTTGTCGGCGCACACCGGCATTGGCGTGCTGCCGATTCTGTACTACGGCAACGATGCGCAGAAGGCCAAATACTTGCCCAAGCTCGCCACCGGCGAGTGGAAGGCCGCCTACTGCCTCACCGAACCCGACAGCGGCTCGGATGCCAACTCCGGCAAGACCAAGGCCGTGCTTTCGCCCGACGGCAAGCATTATCTCGTTACCGGCCAGAAAATGTGGATCACCAACGGCGGGTTTGCCGATGTTTTCATCGTGTTCGCCAAGATTGACAACGACAAGAACCTGACGGCCTTCATCGTGGAGAAAGAGTTCGGCGGCATCACCATGAACGCCCCCGAACACAAGATGGGCATCAAAGGCTCGGACACGCGGCAGGTGTTTTTCAACGACTGCCCGGTGCCGGTCGAGAACATGCTTTCGGGGCGCGAAGGCGGCTTCAAAATCGCGGTGAACATCCTCAACATCGGCCGCATCAAGCTGGCTGCTTCGGCGGTGGGTGCTTCCAAAGCCACGCTGAACCAAGCCATCAACTACGCCAACGAACGCAAGCAGTTCGGTACATCCATCGCCAATTTCGGGGCCATCAAGTACAAGATTGCCGAAGCCGCCACGCGCATCTACGCCTCGGAATCAGCCTCTTATCGCGCCGGACAGAATGTCGAGGACACCATTGACGCGTTGATTGCCGGCGGCATGCCCGAAGCCGAAGCCAAGCTGAAAGGCGTGGAGCAGTTTGCCATCGAATGCGCGATTTTGAAAGTTCACGGTTCCGAAGTGCTGGACTATACCGTTGACGAAGGCGTGCAAATCTACGGCGGCATGGGCTACTCGGCCGACGCGCCGATGGATCGTGCCTACCGCGACAGCCGCATCAACCGGATTTTCGAAGGAACGAACGAAATCAACCGCCTGCTTTCGGTAGACATGACGTTGAAACGGGCCATGAAAGGCGAACTGGATTTGATGGGGCCGGCCATGGCGGTAGCCAAGGAAATCATGTCCATCCCGGAATTTGGCGAAGAAGAGGAAGGCGTGTTTGCGGCGGAGAAGAAATACGTCCGCAACATGAAAAAGGCCGTGCTGATGGTGGCTGGGGCAACCGTTCAGAAACTGATGATGAAACTGTCGGACGAGCAGGAAATCATCATGAACATCGCTGACATGCTCATCGAGACCTACGTGTGCGAATCGGTGCTGCTGCGCACCGAGAAGCTGATGGGCGTGCGTGGCGAAGCCGCCTGCGCCCTGCAAGCCGACATGACGCGCCTGTACATCAATGATGCGATGGATCGGGTGAACGTGGCGGGCAAAAACGCCATCAACTCGTTTGCCGAGGGCGACGAGCAACGCGGGATGCTGATGGGCCTGAAACGCTTCACGAAAGTGACTCCGTTTAACACCAAAGACACGCGCCGCCGCATTGCCGACCACCTGATTGCCGAGAACAAATATGCGTTCTAAGGCAAGCGAATGACAGCCTAACTTGAACAAGCAAAAGCCTTGGCTCACAAGGCCGGGGCTTTTGTTTTGGTAGGTTTGCGTACCAAACCGGCGCGGCGAACTGCTTGATTTTATACCAATTTGATTGACGTAATCATGTAAAAAGTTACATACGTTTTGGCCGAAAACCTAAAAAAACGCCCTAAACGGCCATTTCTGTACTTATTCTTTTCTGAATCGCTAACCACGTTTATTCAAGGGGTTTAGCTGCTGTTTTGGGCAATTTTTGAGCAAAAAACAGGGTTTCTGCAAACTTACATACCCGAACGGCTTGCCCCGGAACACCAACACAACCCGCCTCGACAAGGCTACGTTAGACCCCCCAAACGCTACCCGGTTCAGCCATCGCAACTCATGCGATTTCCATTCAGACCGAGGTTCGAGGTACTCTCAGCTCAAGTGAGTTAAAATTGTTTGTCTAACAAGGGTGCAGGCTCTGTCCGAACCCCGGAAACCAGCTTTCCCATGAAAAAATTGATTACCACCCGCCCAAGATGGGCCGGGCAACGCCTGCCCTTTTTCCTGATTTTCTTTTTCAGTCTCCATCTCGTATTCGCCGACACGTTTTACGTGAGCACGACGGGCAACGACAGCAACGACGGCAGCCAGGCCCGTCCTTGGCGGACGGTGGCCAAAGCGGCTGCCTCGGTGCCAGCCGGTAGCCACACCATCGTGGTCGCCGCCGGAACCTACGACGAGGGAGTGATGGAACTCAAGCCCGGTGTGTCGCTGCAAGGCGCAGGCCGCGACCGGACAATTATCCGTAACCGCACCTTCGACTGGTGGCGCGGCGCACTACGGCTCAACAGCACCTCTGTCACGGCGGGTAACCAAACCGTGAGTGCCCTGACCTTGGACGGAATCAGTGCTGCGGGCTTCGAAGGCATCCAAATCCTGAACCGCACGGGCGTGAAACTGCTTGACATCAAGGTTCAGAACTTTTTCCATTGCGGTGTGGACGTGCAGGCAAGCCCCGGCATGACCGTGCGCGACATCGAGATTGCCAACTTCGAGCTGAACGAAACCGCCCGCGAAAGCGGCGGCGGCTCGTACGGTGCCATCACCGTGCGGGGTAACATGGAAAACCTGTATTTCCACGACGGGGTGATTTACCACCAAACCAACCGCCCCGTCGGCCCGACCAGCGATCGGTCGTCGGGCTACGCGATGAAGTTCTTTCCTACCTTCTCCAACGGCGGTTTCAACAACAACACTGAATACATCTCAAAAACCCGTATCCAGCGCATCAGAGATATCGGCAAACCGACGGCGGCTTGGGGCAACAACGTGCCCAACATCGGCATCGAGTTCTGGAACATCGGCGGCAGCGAGGTCGAAATCAGCGACTGTGACTTTACGACCCACCTTTCCTTGGAATTCAACCCTGCAACGCACAAAGGCCGCTATTCATTCTGGGTGCGCAACAACCGTTTTGCGGTTGGCAGCGGCCAGTCCATCGAGTTGGCGGTAAGCAACGCGATTGTCGAGGGCAACACATTCGACTACCGCAGCAACACCAATGCGTGGAACGTGATTGGCGAGTACAACGACAAGCCGCGCGGGGCGGGCAACATCGGAAACAGCAGTCCGATCCTTTGGAGCATAGGCAACCCGGCCACCGGACTGTATTTCTACAACAATACCGTCTGCGGTAGTGCTGGCGCAGGCATGTTCCGTTTCGACCCGGGCGTGAGCAACGACCTGCGGGTGCTCAACAACGCCTTTGACTTGGGGAACGGTGTCTCGCTGTGTTCGTACTGGTCCTCGGCCACGCCGCCCACTGGCCTGACGGTGGCCAACA
>JALOMD010000506.1 GCA_025455595.1 Cytophagales bacterium
GCCACCGGCTCGCCGCGCAGCCGCACCGTGCCGCCGTCGGGGTCGTCGAGGCCGGCGATTAGCCGTAGCAGCGTTGATTTGCCGCCGCCGCTTTCGCCCACCAAGCCCAGCACCTCGCCTTTGTGCAGCGAAAACGACACGCCCTGCACCGCAGGTGCGGCTTGGCCCGGATAGGTTTTGTGTAAATCGTGGACGGAAAGCAGGTTCATCAAAAAATGTTTCAGGAAGTTGGTTTTATTCCGGGCGTTTTTTGCTATTTTTCAGTTAACGTTTATCGTTCAACGTTTTACGTTTATCGTTTTGGGTAGAAACGGTTGAAGTGTTGTCTGAAATCAGGTTGCACGCTTGCGTTTCAAGCGGAAAATCGAAAAGTCGCGGAATCGGCGGGAACGTCCCAAACGATAAACGCAAAACGGTAAACGAACAGAAGCACCGCGAAATCCCAGTCTGTTCTGAAACAGAATTGCCGGAAATTAGTTTTACACTAAAAACCACCAAGCCGTCATTTTGCCAGACCCTCCTTTCGCCATGCTGAACTTGCAAGTAACCATTGATAATAATTCGGGCTTTTGCTTCGGGGTTGTGTATGCCATCGAAATGGCCGAAGACATTTTGGACGAACAAGGCTATTTGTACTGCCTCGGCGACATCGTACACAACGACGAGGAAGTGAAACGACTGGAAGACAAAGGCTTGCGCATTATCAACCACGACGATTTGGTTTCGTTGCGCAACGAGAAAGTACTGATCAGGGCACACGGCGAGCCGCCTTCCACCTACGAACTGGCCCTGCAAAACAACATCGAACTCATTGACGCGTCGTGCCCGGTGGTGCTCAAGCTACAGAACCGCATCAAAAACTCGCACGACAAGGAGGACAAAATTTACATTTACGGCAAGCACGGCCACGCCGAGGTGATCGGGCTGCTGGGCCAAACCAGCAACGAGGCCGTGGTGTTCCAAGACTTGTCGGAACTGGATGTGGCCGAGATGCCGCGCCGCATCACGCTCTACAGCCAGACGACCAAAAGCACCGACAAATTCTACGAAATCACGCAGAAACTACAGGAAGCAGGCATAGAAGTTGATTCGAACGACACGATTTGCCGCCAAGTGTCGAACCGCGACAAGGAACTGCGGCACTTCGCCCGGCAGTTCGACAAGATTATTTTCGTGTCCGGCTCCAAGTCGTCGAACGGAAAGGTGCTTTACAATGTCTGCAAGGAAACCAATCCTAACACGCATTTCGTTTCCAAGCTGGACGATGTGAACCCCGGCTGGTTTGACAACGGCGATACGGTGGGCATTTGTGGAGCCACATCCACGCCCATGTGGCTCATGGAAGACGTGCGCAACCACTTGCTGGCTTTGTAAAGTCGCTAGTGGTTAGTGGCAAGTCGTAAGCAAAATGCGTTTAGGGCAAAAACTGCTTAAAACGCATTGTCAGAACTGTGATTTTATATTGATTTGTGTGATGGGCACGATTGCTCGGTCTTCAATCATGCTCATCACTAAAATCATTTGAAAACCAAGGTTCAGACGAAAAGGTGTTTTAAGCAATTTTTGCGCAAAGCACTGTGCATTTACAGTCTTTCTGACTTCTGATCTCTGACCTCATATAGTCTGCCATACAAAAACAAAACAGTTATGTTTCCGCTTTGGGTGAATATTCTGATTGCCATCGGCACTTTCTTTTTCATGGAATGGGTGGCGTGGGCCACGCACAAGTACGTGATGCACGGCTTTTTGTGGAGTTGGCACAAGTCGCACCACGCGCCGTATGCGGGGGTTTTGGAAAAAAACGACTTGTTCGGGCTGGTGTTCAGCGTGCCGGCGGCGGTATGCATCATGGCGGGCATTGAGTATGCCGACGTGCGGTTCCTGCTGTGGGTGGGCATTGGCATCACGGCTTACGGCGTGTTTTATGTGCTTTTCCACGATGTGCTGGTGCACCAACGCGTCAAGCACGGCTTCCGGCCGCAACACAAATACCTGCGCCGCATGATTCGTGCGCACAAGATTCACCACAAATGCACCTCCAAAGACGGTGCCGAGGCGTTCGGCTTCCTCTACGCCCCCAAAAAGTATGAGGCCACCGCCTACAAGCCCAAAAACACCAAGTCCGTCGCCCCTTCCACAGTGACGCTGGAAGACTGAGGTTAATTCAGAATTATGAATTCAGAATTCAGATAAATGGTTAGGCTCTTTCATACCCCTTACGGTACAAGAAGGCTACTGTTTTAAGCAAAATTTGCCTAAAACGCCCTTCGGCTGGTATGAAACCCGACGCTACCGAGAAGGCGAAAATCTCGTAGATTTTATCGGTTAAGGGCGTAGAACCCCGCTAATATTTGAATGCTTGCAAAAAAGGCGTTTTGGGCAATTTTCGCCCAAAACGCCTTTTCAATTCTGAATTCATAATTCTAAATTCTGAATTACCCCGCTTGTCTTACCGACTGCTGCGTGAGTTGGTTTACGTCATCCGGGGAGAGCTTGAAGATGACGATGCGCGGGAAACGGCCTGCCACGTAAGTGCGGCCCGCCACGGCCATGCCGCCGTCGTTGGTGAGGGTAAAGCCGCCGATTTCAAACCCGTTGGCCGAGCCTAAGTACCGCACGCCCAGCAAGTTGCCCGTGCTTTCCTCGTAGGCAAACAGTACAATCTGCCCGTTTTTCGTGTCCGAGCCGTAGAGCGTCACACTCCGCCCGCCGATGCTTTCCCGCTTGATGATGACCCGCGCAAACGGCGTGAGTTCGGGCAGTTCGTTGCCCGCGATGTCCTTGGCCGCTTGCAGGTTGCCGCCCGCTGCGGTGGCAAAACGCGGCACCAGCACGCTGGCCCCGTTGCCTTTGTGCCGGGCCAGAGCCATTGCATTGCCGCCCAGCGACAGGGCGTTGCTCAGGCCCGAATCGTAGCGTTCGCCGTTGATGACGGCCCCGGTGGGTCGCCCGCCCGCCACGAAGTTGAGCGACAGCGTGAAGTTGCTGAAACCGTTGAAATACGCTGTACCCGCTGCGGTTTCGCCGACGAAAAACGGAAACGGCCGCCGCTGATACGTCAGGTGGTCGACCAGCTTCTCCTCCACCGACTCGAAAATCTCGAACCGGCTTACCCAACGCACGCCGCCGTTGCCGTCCAAGGCCAGTAGCCGCGTGTTTTTGTACTCGTCGTCAACCACTTGCAGCAGGTAGCCGCTTGACGTGGCTCCGGCAGCCACCGGGAATTTCAGTGAGTCGGCGGCGATGTGCGCCACTGCTTGCGGCGCGGCACCCACCTGCACCAGCCGCGTACCGAACGCTTTCTCGTCCATGCACAGGAAACGCCAGCCGCCGCCCGCAGGCAGCAGGTCAGACACCGGGTTTACGAACTGGTCGGAGATGTGCTCCCACTCGAACGCGCCGTCTTTGGCCGCTTTCATCAGATAGACGCTGTGGAAACTGGAGTTTTGCGAAGGCGTGCGTCCGAGGACGATAAACCCGCTGTCGGCTGTCTGCTTGATGTCCATCGGGAACACCGATGTCTCGAAGTTGCCGCTTTCGTAGATGCGGACAAAGTTGCGCATCGGCTCCACGGTGTTGTCGCGGATGTCGCAAGCCGTCAGGCCGACAAATGTTGCAATAGCAATGAGAAAACGCAGCATTTTGAAGTACGAATTAC
>JALOMD010000507.1 GCA_025455595.1 Cytophagales bacterium
TTCGTAGGCGAATTTCTGCGCCACGGTTTGGACGTACACGGCCTCAGTGTCGGTGGCGGGCGTTTCGAGGACTTCCTTCAGTTCGGTGTTTTCAAAGAAAATGACCACCAGCAAGTGATTTTTGGCGATTCTTGCCAAAAACGGCAACTGCCGCTCCATGCTCGACAGCGTCTCGAAATTGGTGTAGAGCAAAATCAGGCTGCGTTGCGTCACGGCACGCCGTAGCCGGGCGTACAGCAGTTCGTAGTCCGACTCCTTGAAGTTGGTGCGTTGGTTGTAGAGCACTTCCAAAATGCTTTTCATCTGCAAATTGCCCCGGCTGGCGGGCAGCACCGTGCCCACCTTTTGGTTGAAGGTGATGATGCCCGCCTTGTCTTCCTTCAAAATCGCGATGTTGGAAATGACCAAGCTGGCATTGATGGCGTAGTCCACCAAGCTCATGCCCGCAAACGGCATTTTCATCACGCGGCCCTTGTCAATCACCGAATACACATTCTGCGATTTTTCGTCTTGGTAGTGGTTCACCATCAGGTGGTTGCGCCGCGCCGTGGCCCGCCAGTTGATGGTGCGGATGTCGTCGCCCTGCACGTATTCCTTGATTTGCTCAAACTCGCGGTTCTGCCCTATTTTGCGGATTTTCTTGATGCCCAGTTCGGTGAGCCGGTCGGAGATGGCGAGCAGTTCGTATTGCCGCATTTGCAGGTATGACGGATACACCGGCACCGTGTGGCCTTTGTCGAATATATACCGCCGCCGCACCAGTCCCAGGATACTGGAAACAAACACGTTCAAGGCACCGAACTGGTACTCGCCGCGTTTCACGGGACGCAGGCTGTAACGCAGTTGTTTCATGCTGCGCGGCGGCATTTGCGCACGCAAGTCCATGTCGCGCAGTTGGAACTGGAACGGCACTTCGTCAATGATGCGCAGCCATACGGCAAACGGGTAGTCGTTTTGCAGGTGCAGGTCAATGGGGTTTTCGTCGCCGTTGGAGAGCTTTTCCGGTGCCGAGCGGACAGCCTTCAAGCCGTTTTTCTGCCGGAATAAGAGCAGTACGTCCAACGCCAGCAGCAGCCCCAACGCCAGCAAAGCTGCCCGCGCCGCCGAGAACACCACCGGAAAGGCGAATCCCAGACAGAACAGGGCAATGATAGCAATCAGCGCGGTGAAAAACCGGTTGTTGAGATAGAGTCGTTTCATTTCGATGCTTCGTGCTTCGATGCTTCGTGTTTCGTGCCTTTAGTTCTGCCGCAGGTCTTTACCTGTTGCACTGCGTTTTATGGTGTTTATCAGGCTCACCATCATTTTTGCCGTATGGTCAGCTTTGTCGTATGTCTGTTCGAACACCGACTTGGTTATATGGTTTCTGTCGGAAGCCCTGTACAGTTGCGACTTCACCTCATTAGCAGAACCAATCGCATAAACCAAAAAGTTGACAAATTCCTGTCGGCTACCTCGGCCAAACCCTTCGGCAATGTTGTCCATCACCGAGCCTGCCGACTTGTTTATTTGGTCTCTCAGCGCATAGTCTTTGGCGAACGAGCCTTGGCAAGTCAACTCGAAGATTTCACCGGCCAGTTCTCTGGCTTTTTGCCAACACACCAAATCCTCAAATCTGTCCACTTTTGGCATAACTGCTTTGTTTTTTCACAAGTGCCAAGTCGTTAGTAGTAAGTCGTCAGTGGTTAGTGAAAAGCGTAAGAGGCAGCGTTTTGGGCGATTTTTGCCCAAAACGCCACACGAAGCATCGAAGAACGAAGCATCGGAAAACTATCTCGGTACTTCAATGCCGTCCAGAATCTGTTTCACCACGTCGTCGGCACCGATGCCTTCCATTTCGCGTTCGGGCGTGAGCATCACGCGGTGGCGCAGTACGGGCGGGGTCACGGTTTTCACGTCTTCGGGTGTGACAAAATCGCGGCCCCGCATGGCTGCCAACGCCTTGGAGGTGTTCATGATGGCCAGCGAAGCCCGTGGCGAAGCCCCCAAGTGCAGCGACAAGTTGCTGCGCGTGTTGTTCACAATCTGGGCGATGTAGCGAATCAGGGCCGCATCCAAATGCACTTCCTTCACCTTGTGGCGGTATTCGGTGATTTGCGCGGCGGTGAGCACGGGCTGCACGTCGTCCAGGGCCACGTGCCATTTGCGTTGGTGCGCCTGCGTCAATATCTGCGTTTCTTCGTCGAGGTTGGGGTATTTCACTTCGATTTTGAACAGAAACCGGTCGAGTTGGGCTTCGGGCAGGCGGTAGGTGCCTTCTTGGTCAATCGGGTTTTGGGTGGCCAGCACCAGAAACGGCGCGTCCATCGGGTAGGTTACGCCGTCAACTGTGATCTGGCGTTCTTCCATCACCTCAAACAAGGCCGCCTGCGTCTTGGCCGGCGACCGGTTGATTTCGTCAATCAGCACGATGTTGGAGAAAATGGGGCCGCGTTTGAACGAGAACGCCGAATCCTTCAGGTTGAACACCTGCGTGCCCAGCACGTCGGACGGCATGAGGTCGGGGGTGAACTGGATGCGCGAAAACCCGACCGAGACGGTCTTTGCCAACAGCTTGGCGGTGAGGGTTTTGGCTACGCCCGGCACACCTTCGATGAGGGCGTGGCCGTCGGCGAGGATGGCGGCGAGCAGCAGGTCAACCATCTCTTCTTGCCCGACAATCACTTTGCGGATTTCGGTTTTCACCTGTTCCACCGCCTCGCGCAGCGGGTTCAAGTCAATGCGTGATTCGAATTCGTTCATGGAAAATTATTCAAATGGGTTAATTGTTGAATGGCTAAATGGTTGAATGGTTATGGGGCGTTTTGGGCGATTTTTGCTTAAAACAGCTTTTTTGTCTGAACCTTGATTTTCAGATGATTCATTGATTGCAATGATTGACAATCCTGTTTGTTCTGTAAATCCTGCAAATCCTGATTCAGACAAACAGCCGTCTTAGCCAAAAAATGCTCAAAACGCACTTGCCACTTGCTACTTACCACTTGCGACTGCCTATTTATAAATTCAAAAACCGTTGCAGCCGTGTGTTCAGTTGCAGCAATTGCTCCTCGGTGATGATGCCTTGTTTTTGAATGTACTGCACGTAGCGGAACAGTTCCTCCACCTCGCTTTTTTCCATGCCGCTCTTGCGCGACAATGCGGTGTAAAACGCATCGTCCCAGTGGTTGGTGGTCAGGTAGTAGCGGTTGCGGATGTATTCCAGAAAATACGTGATTTTCTTCTCGGCGATGTTCTTGTGGTCTTGGTGCTGGAAATACAGCCTACCCACGGTCGTGGTGAACTCCAGCGTGGCGTTGGCCAGCGGCTTGATAACGGGCACAATGCGTTGGCGGCGTTTGGCCTCGAAAAACACGAACAGCACCAGCCCGAACAACGTCAGATAGACAGCCCAGCGCAACGGCGGCTCGTCCAGGAAGAAGCGGAAGATGGAGTCGTTTTCGCGCAAGTAGTCGTTCTTGCGAATCGCCACAGCTTTCGTCTCGTCCCATTCCTCCACCGTTTCGCCGTTTTCGTCCGTCGTTTGCCTGCTGGCGTAGGTGATGTCGGTATAGTACTCTTCCCAGAACACCTCACCAGTCGGCAGGTACGACAACGCCTTGGCAATGTATTCGGCGTTGTCGGGATGTACCATGTTGTAGTTGCCGAACGCCTGCGGC
>JALOMD010000508.1 GCA_025455595.1 Cytophagales bacterium
GTCGGCCGAAAGCACGAAATAAATGTCGTCGTCGGCGGTGTTGATGGGATAACCCAAGTTTTCGGGCCGTGACCACGCGCCGTCTTCCTGCGCTTCGGTACGGTAGATGTCAAAGCCGCCCATGCCCGCGTGTCCGCGTGAGCTGAAGTACAGCGTCTGGCCGTCGGCGTGGATGAACGGCGCGTCGTCGTCGTAAGGTGTGTTCACGGCCGGGCCGAGGTTCACGGCTTCACCCCACTTGCCGTCGGGTGTTTTGGTGCTGCGGTAAATGTCCAGCCCGCCCGCGCCGCCGGGCCGGTTGCTGGAAAAATATATCGTGTTGCCGTCGGCAGTCATGGAAATCGAAGGTTCGTAGTGCTTCGTGTTCACGTTGTCGCCGAGGCTCTGCGGCTTGGCCCACACGTTGTTCACCGCGTCGAAATTCGACGAGTACAAGTCGCCGCCGTTTCACCGCGTCGAAATTCGACGAGTACAAGTCGCCGCCGTTTTTGTCGCGGTAAATGAACAACTGCTTGCCGTCGGGCGAGAGGGCCACGCACGCGTCATGCTGGTCGGTGTTGATTTCCTTCAGGTTGCGCGGCACCGTCCAAGTGCCGTTGCCTTTGTAGGTGATGTACATGTCCTCGAAAAACTGGTTGTCTTCCGGGGCCATTTCGCCGCCCGTGGAGCCTTCTCGCCGCGACGTAAACACCAAAACCGCTTCGTTTGCCGAAATCACCGGCGCGAAGTCGGCGTACTTGGAGTTGATCACCGAGCCGATGTTGTCAATCTTGGCTTTCACCGGGTCTTTGAGGTAGCGAATGCCGTTGTGGCATTCGTATATCTTACGGTTGACGTGGGCCGTGACGGGTTCGTTCTTGTCCACGTTCTTCAAAAACGCCTCGTACTGCTTGATGGCTTCCGGGAACTGGTGGTTGTATTGGTACGCCTCGCCCAAAAACACCAATAACTGCGCGTGGATGTCAGGCTTGAGTTGAAGGGCTTTCTTCAAATAAGGCAGCGATTTTTCCTTGTAGGCCGTCTCCAAATAGCAAATGCCCGCTTGGAAGTTGGCTTTCGGGTTTTCGGGGTCGCTTTTCAAGCCCTGCAAATACAAATCCAAGGCTTGGGTGTACAGCTTCTCCTCAAAGTAGCCGTCGGCTTCTTTGAACAGCCGTTTGGCCGACTGCGCCTGTACTACCGCCACGGCCAGCAGCACCACCAAAAACACCCGTATTGCTTTTTTCATGGATTGCGAAATACAAAACCGTTTTGCCAGCCGAGACGGCCCAAACCCACTCAGCACCAAACAAATGTATAGAATCCGCCAAAAACAACGTTTTGAGGAGCAGCAACGGGCGGGGCAACGAATGTAAGTTTGCCCGCCGCCGCACGCATTTCGGAACGGTTTTTTGTACTTTTGGCGCAAATCGGGACAGAATGCGGAAAAGCCAGCAGTGACAACGGCAGTTGGCAGTCAAACAAGTGGGCGTTTTAGGCAAAAAATGATCAAAACGCCTCAAGACTCGCTTCCCAACTTTCGCCTCTTAAGTAAGCCCATCTCGTTACTCAAGACACAAGACCCATGACTGGGTACTCAACTTATGAAAATCCAGACAGCCGATTTCGTACAGAGCAACACCGACTACCAGAAATGTCCGCCGCCCGACCGGCCGGAGTATGCGTTCATCGGCCGCTCCAATGTGGGCAAGTCGTCGTTGATCAACATGCTTACGGGCAAGGCAGGATTGGCGAAAACTTCCCAAACGCCGGGCAAAACGCAGCTAATCAACCACTTCGTCATCAACGAGACGTGGTTTTTGGTGGATTTGCCAGGTTACGGATACGCCAGGGCAAGCCAAAAAGACCGTGAGAAATGGGACAAAATGATCAAAAGCTACCTGACCAACCGAACCAACCTGATGTGTACGTTCGTGTTGATTGACTCGCGGCTCCCGGCGCAAAAAAACGACTTGGCGTTCATGCAATGGCTGGGCGAAAACGGCCTGCCGTTTGTAATTGTCTTCACAAAAACGGACAAGCAGTCGAATACGCGAACCCAAGCGTTGATAGAGGAATACAAAATCCAAATGCTCGAATACTGGGAGGAGATGCCCAGGTGGTTCGCCACATCGGCGGAGAAGAAGACGGGCAAAGAGGAAGTGCTGGCATTTATTGACGAGTTGAACCAAAACTGGCAACCCGTGGCCGAAACTTAGCGTATATTGTCCGGCAAACGGCACCCCGGCTTCGGTTTGTCCGCTTCGCCTATCACCCAGCCGGTCACCAATTGCAGTGCAATGCCGTTGGTTCTATCGGCTGTAATGATTTGTAGCATTTTTGACGCAAAAACCGGGTCACTTCAACCGCTTCAAGAGGCTGTCTTTCCACTCATCCATTGCTTGCCTTGCTTACACGTATGCACAAGAAAACGCTGATTCTGTCCTGTCTCCTGCTCGCCTTCGGCGCGGCATTTTTCCAAGCCAACGCCCAAACCGGCAAACGGGTGCTGCCCGTGGCCGAATACTACGAAGGCGGCCAAGAAAAACTCTTGGCCGACATCCAGCAAATGATCCAATACCCGCCGACGGCCAAACGCAACCGCATCCAAGGCGAATGCCTCGTCAACTTCGTGCTGGAGGCCGACGGCAAGGTGAGCAGTACCAAGCTCATCAAGGAAATCGGCGGGGGCTGCGGTGTCGAGGCCCTGCGCGTGGTGAACCAGCTCAAGTTCAAGGCCCCCGGCTACCGCATGGACGTGGGCCTGCCCGTCAGGTTTTCCTTGCCCAAACCGGGAGCAAACTGAACGGAATGCGGAAAAGGCGTTTTGGGCGATTTTTGCCTAAAACGTAACGTGAGTCATCGATAAATAAGTGTCTGGTCACAAATAGTTTCACCTGTTTTTTGCTTGAAGGGCCTTGCAAGTTGTTGAAAACAAGCATATTATACTGTTTTGCTAAAGGCTGACCGCTAATGGCCAAGCACTTACAGGCATAAACCATTGTCTGTCAGAATCTCGCAAAGAATAACGTCTTTGTCATGCCAACCGCCGGATGCCTCCTGCGTTGGCATGACAATCCTTCCTATTTCCATCATTCACGTTAATAACGTAAGGCGGCACGGCCGCCTCAGCAATCCGTTTTGGGCAAAAATTGCTTAAAACGCCTTTTTCAGGCAGACATCGGCCCGGCGGGAAACATTCTGTAAGCATCTGGCAACGATGAGCTTATGTTGTTTCCAGTACACGAAAAGCATCCCAAGCATTTGCTTTTCAGCAATTTGTGACTGGCGTTTCACCAACGACTTACGACTTACTACCAACGACTGCGTACTTGGTGCAACGCTTTCGGCGATTTTTCTCATCTTTGCAGCCCGATTTCGTCCCGACGGAATCAGAATGCGACGCTGGCAGTGTCCCATTCGTTTCTAATCCTTCATTGTTAAATTGATTCTACGTTTCATGGAATTGAAAGAAATTGTTGCGGTTTCCGGTAAAGGCGGACTGTTCAAGGTGGTGAAGCCCACCCGCACCGGCATGATTTTGGAGTCGCTGGACGCGCAGAAAACCCGCTTGGTGGCGGGTGCCCACCACCGGCTGTCTCTACTCACCGACATTTCGGTGTACACCAACACCGCCGACGGCAGCACGCCGCTGCAAGACGTGCTGTACACGTTGCGCGACACTTACGGCAACGACACCCTGCCCGTGAGCGGCAAGTCGGAGCCGAACGAACTGGTGGCCTTCATGGAGAAAGCCGTACCCGATTACGACCGTGGCCGCGTGTACGCCTCCGACATCAAGAAACTGGTTACTTGGTACGGCATCCTGCGCGAACAGGCACCGGAAATTTTGGAACGCAAGGCCGAGGAAACCGAAACGACCGAGAAAGCAGAGCCGACGGAAGTTGCTGCCTCCACCGAACCTGCCGCAGCGGAAAAACCGAAAGCAGCCGGTAAGAAAAAGCAGGCACCAAAGGAAGCCTGATGCCAACGTTTTGAGCAAAAAACAAGAAAAAGCCCTTGGTGCAGATTGCGCCAAGGGCTTTTGTTTTCAAGAAAGAAATGTCCGTCATTGCGATCCCGACGTGTCGGGAGTGGCAATCCCACAATCACAGGCTCGGCAAACGGCTCTTCCTAAGGCTCGCGTGGCTCCGTAAGGGATTGCCACGCCTTTCCGCCCCGACACGTCGGGACAAGCTTTCGCTACAAGGCTCGCAATGACGCTTCAACTAAAAGCAAAAGGCGTTTTGGGCAGTTTTTGCCCAAAACGCCTTTCTGACCTCTGACCTCTTATCTCTGACCTTAGAAAGTCATTTTCTGCAAATGCTTGGCGCAGAGGCGGGCACTGGTGATGGAATCGGGCGAGTAGCCGGTTTCCTGCTCGACGAAGAAATGCTTGGCTCCGGCCTTGGGTGCCATTTTCAATATGGCCGCAAAATCAATCGAGCCTTTGCCGACCTCGGTGTTTTTGGTCTTGTCGGTTTTGCTCATGTCCTTCAGGTGAAACTGGTGGAAACGGCCCGGATGCCGGTTGAAGTAGTCGGCGGGCTTTTTGCCAGCGGCTATCACCCAGTACAAATCCATCTCAAAGTTCACGGCTTTGGGGTTGGTGTTCTTGAGCAGCATGTCGTAAAAAGACACCATTTCCACCCGCAAATCAGGCGT
>JALOMD010000509.1 GCA_025455595.1 Cytophagales bacterium
CCTGTAAATCCTGATTTTGGCTTGGTTTTTGATTTGTCGTGAAGCCCGCATATTCTGCGGGCTTCATGTTTCATGGAGGGACGTTTTGGGCGTTTTAAGCAAAAAACGTTCAAAACGCCGTTTGTCGGATTGGCTTTGCCGAGCTAACGTTTGCCAATTCCGCGTAGGCGTTTTAAGCAAAATTTGCCCAAAACGCTCATCCATAATTCTGAATTCACAATTCTGAATTGACTTCGTACTTCGTACCTCGTAATTCGTACTTCAAAATGGCATTCCGAAAACAATTTTGGTGGCTGCCAGTGTTTTTCCTCGCCGCTGTCGTTGCCCACGCCCAAACCGACACCACCGCCCGACCACAGGTGGACACGGCCCAAGCCATCAATGCCCTGAAGGGTAGTATACCCGTGGTGCAGGTGAAGCCGCATTCGCCGCGCCGTGCTACCATGCTGGCGGCAGTGCTGCCCGGCACCGGACAGCTTTACAACCGGCGTTACTGGAAAGCCCCTTTGGTGTACATTGGTTTTGGCATTATCGGCTATTTCATCTACACGAACAACGACCGGTATCAGTTCTACTTGCAAGCGTTTACGGCCCTGAACCTGAACAACGGCGTGAATCCGCCCAGCGTGGTTTTGCGGCGGTTTTTCCCAGACACAGAAGCTTCGCGCCTCAACAATATCACGGTGGATGCCCTGCGTCGGCAGAAAGACCAGTGGCGGCGTTTTTTGGAAATCAGCGTGTTGTCGGCGGCGGCGTTTTATGCCTTGCAAATCATTGATGCCAACGTGGATGCCCACCTGCGCGGTTTCGACTGGAACAGCGAAAACCTAAGCCTGAAACTGGAGCCGGTGTTAGAAACACAGTACGCCGGCATTGGCCTGACGCTGCGTTGGTGAAGCAGTGCGGAATGCGGATTTCGGAATGCAGAAAAAAGACCTGAACCAAGGCGTTTTAGGCAAAAATTGCCCAAAACGTCGAGCTTGGCTCGTCACAATTGGCCGACGGCCCGTAACTTGCAACCTGTAACCTTGAACCTGCAACCCCAACAATGAACATCATCATCCTCGGCTACGGCAAAATGGGCCGCATCATTGAGCAAGTCGCGTTGTCGCGTGGGCACCGCATCAGCCACAAAATCAACGCCGACAACCTGCACGAGATGGCGCAAATCAATCCGGCGGAAGTGGATGCGGCCATTGAGTTCAGCGAACCGGGAGCGGTGATCAGCAACTTGTACTACTGTTTCGACAACCGCATCCCGGTTGTGTGCGGCACCACTGGCTGGCTCGACCGCCGCGCCGAGGTGGAACTCCACTGTATGCAGAAGAACGCCGCGTTTTTCTATTCGTCGAACTACAGTTTGGGGGTAAACATCTTTTTTCACCTCAACAAGGTGCTGGCCCGACTCATGAACCGTTACCCGGAATATGACGTGACAATAGACGAAACCCATCACACCGAAAAGAAAGACGCACCGAGCGGCACGGCCCTCACCCTCGCCGGCGACTTGCTGGACGAGTTGGACCGCAAAACCAACTGGGTGAACAACGCGGCCAAGAACGGCTCCGAACTGGCGGTTTTGTCGCACCGCGTGGACAAAGTGCCCGGCACGCACGTGGTTCGCTACACCTCCGCCATTGACGACATTGAAATCAAGCACACGGCCCACAACCGCGAAGGCTTCGCCCTCGGTGCCGTCCTCGCCGCCGAATGGATTGTCGGCAAACACGGCGTTTTCAGCATGGAAGACATGCTTGAATTCTGAATTTCGATGCCCCGATGCTTCGTACTTCGATGCTTCGTAAATTTGTTTGACGTTTATTGTTAGCCGTTTTAGGCGTTTTTTGCTCAAAACGGCTAACGAAGCATCGAAGTACGAAGCATCGAAACAACGAAAAACAAATGTGGTTGAAGTATGTCAGCGTGGCGGTGGCCAGCATGTTCAAGTTCATCGGCGGGCCTTTGGGCGGTGTGGCGTTGGGCTTGCACTGGACGGAAACCGCCCTGCTCACGGTGGTGGGTATGATGACCAGCGTGCTGGTTTTCACCTACTTAGGACAAACGCTACGGCACACCGTTTTGCGCCGTTTTTTTAAAAAACGCAAGCTTTTCACGCCACGCAACCGACGGCTGGTGCGTATCTGGCGCAAATACGGCATGAGCGGCGTAGCCTTCCTTACGCCTTTGATTCTCACGCCTATCGGCGGCACGCTGGTGGCCGCCTCGTTCGGCGAAACGCGTTTCCGCATTGTCCTTTACATGCTTGCCAGTGCCGTTTTTTGGAGCCTTGTTTTCACGCTGCTCATTGACCAGCTTGGGACGGTGGTTTTGGGAAGATTTTTAGGGAAATAGCACTTAGTCGTGAGTAGTTAGTCTTGAGTTCATCACTGCACAAAAGAGAAAAGGGGTTTTGCCCGGCTTGAATCGCTCTTTTTTCTTTCCTCTTTCTTCTTTTGTCCAGTGATAAGTCTGTTACTGTTTCATCATTGGAAAATCATTCTGCCTCAACGGCCATGTGTCTTGGCAGCAGTTCGGGGACAAACAGACGCACCAGCCGTTGGGTGATGATTTCGCGGGAGAAATGTGTCTCGGCAAGTCGGCGGGCGTTTTCTTGGGCCTGTTCCAATGCGTCCGTATCGGTGATATAATAGGCAATTCGTGACAGAAAAGCCTCCGCATCCTGCGGATTGGCGTAAAAACCGCAATCGTGCTGGTGGACAAGGTCGGCAATCCAGCCTTGCGTGTTGGTGATGCACAGTTTGCCTGCCGCCAATGCATCGAAGAATTTGTTCGGGCTGCTGGTTTCCAGCACCGGATGCGGGGCAAACGATACGTAAACCGCATCGGTGACGGACAGTACCCGCCGCAGTTCGTACTTGCTCAGGTGTGGTACAAAACGCACGTTGTCTAACCCCGCCGCCTGCGCCGATGCCTGAATGTCAGGCAGTTGATTGCCTTGCCCTACGATCAGGAAGGCCAGTTCGATGCGGCCTTGGCGTTTTGCCGTGCGGGCAATTTCCAGTAGGCTTTGCAGGTAGTTCACCTTGCCCACCGCCCCGAAGTACGTCACTACAAACTTGCCAGCCACACCGTATTGCTGCTCCGTTTGGGGCGATTTTCTTTCTTTTTTGAAGAATCTGCAGTCGGAAATGTTAGGCAACACCTGCACCGGTTTTTCGGGAACCAGTTCTTGCACGTGTGCGGCGATGCCCGGCGAAAGTGCGACAACAGTTGCCGCTTCGCGGTAGATGAGCCGCTCGAGCCAGTCCAGCGAGCGGCGCAGCAGCCGGTTGCGAATCACGCCCAACTGCACCGGGGCCAGCGGCCACAAGTCACGCACCTCGAACACAAAGGGCAAGCCGTGCAACCGCTTGAGTAACAAGGCTGTAACGCCCACTGTCAGCGGTGTTGAAGATGCGTAGCAGTAGTCGGCCGGGGGCAAGCGGCGGGCCAGTCGGTAAGCTTGCCACGTAAACGCCAAAAACGCCCGCACCCGTCCCACGAACCCGAGCCGACTATCGTAGAAAACCGGCAAATAATGTACACTAATGCCTTCGACAACCTTGCAAACGTACCCGCGCTGATTATGTGCCGTAATCATTTCCACCGCCAGGCCGCTGTCAACCAAGGCCTTGGCCAAGTAGTA
>JALOMD010000510.1 GCA_025455595.1 Cytophagales bacterium
TCCCGGCCTTCAACCAAGCCATGATTGAAGCATTCGCAAATGTGCCAGTTTAGTAGGCAATGGGCGGTAGCAGTAGGCAGTGGCAGTAGGCGGTAGGCAGGCTAAAAGGCGTTTTGGGCAAAAATCGCCCAAAACGCCCTTTGCTCCATGCCCTTTGCTCTCTGCACTTTGCCTTAATTTTCACTACCTTTATTGGCAAGACCTAACCGTTCTTGTCATGAAGAAAACCTACATTACTGCCTGCCTGTTGCTGGCCTGTGTGACAGCAGGTTACGCGCAGTCGTTCAACAACCTGCCCGTCAACACCCAGAAGCCGCCTTTGCACGGCCGCCACTGGATGGCCATCACCGGCAAGCCGCTGGCCGCCACCGCCGGAGCCATGATTTTCACCAAAGGCGGCAACGCCGTGGATGCCTCGTGCGCCATGCTGGCCGCCACTTGCACCATGTGGGACGTGCTCAGTTGGGGCGGCGAAACGCAGGCGTTGATTTACCATCCCAAGCTCAAGAAAGTCATCGCCATCAATGCCCTCGGCGTAGCTCCCACCGGTGCCACCGCCGATTTTTTCAAGAACAAGGGCATGAAATATCCGCCCGAATACGGCCCGCTGGCGGCGGTGACTCCCGGCACGCCCGGCGGCTTGCTCACCATGCTGGCCGAGTACGGCACCATGAGCCTGAAAGACGTGCTGGCACCCGCCATGCAAATGGCCGAAGGCTACCCGATTGAAGCCCAGACAGCCAACCAAATTGAGCGGAACAAGGCCCTCATCAAGCAGTGGCCGTATTCAAAGAAAGTATTTCTGCCCCACTTGGGCGAAAACCGCGAAGCCCCCAACGGCGGCGAGGTGTTCGTGCAGAAAGACTTGCTGGCGACGCTGAAAAAAATGGTAGAAACCGAGCAACAGGCGTTGAAAAAAGGCAAGTCGCGCAAGGAAGCCATCTACGCCGCCTACGACCGGTTTTACAAAGGCGACATCGCGAAGGAGTTTGTGCGCGGCTGCCAAGAACAAGGCGGACTCATTACAGAACAAGACTTGGCGCAGTGGAGAGTGAAAATCGAGGAGCCGCTGATGACCACTTACCGGGGCATCGAAGTCTATAAACTACAGGCGTGGACGCAAGGCCCGGCCATGCTGCAAACGCTGAACATCCTCGAAAACTTCGACCTGAAGGGCATGGGGTACAATTCCACCCGGTACGTCCACACGCTGTACCAAGCCATGAACCTGGCCTTCGCCGACCGCGACTTCTACTACGGCGACCCGGCCTTCGCCCCGGAGGAACCCATCAAAGGGCTGCTTTCCAAGGAATACGCCAAGGAACGCAGCAAGCTCATCAACCCCGAACGCAACGACCCGAAAGCCGCCCCCGGCGACCCCTACCCTTTCGAGAACAAGCAGAACCCGTACCAGAGCCTGTTGCAAAAATGGGGCAACCTGCAAAGCAACCGCCTGCACACGCCGGGCAATCCGCTGCTGGACGAGAAGTTCGCCGAGCAGTTCCAAGCGGGCACCACGTCCATCGAAGCGGCCGACAAAGAGGGCTGGGTGGTGTCGGTGACACCGAGCGGCGGCTGGGTGCCTGCGTGCATTGCGGGCAACACCGGCGTGGGCATGAGTCAGCGGATGCAAAGCTTCGTGCTGGACGAGAAGGAGAATCCGTTCAACGTGGTGGAGCCGGGCAAACGGCCGCGCGTAACGCTCACGCCGTCCATGGCCTTGAAAGACGGCAAGCCGTACCTGTCGTTTGCCAAACAGGCCGGCGACGAGCAAGACCAACTGCTGATTCAGTTTTTCCTGAACATGGTCGAGTTCAACATGACGGTGCAGGAGGCGTGCGAAGCACCGAGTTTCAAGACGTTGCAGATGTACGCCAGTTTCGGCGACCACGAGAAAGTACCCGGCGGCCTGATTCTGAACAGTGCCATGCCCACGTGGGTGCGCAAAGACCTCGGACAGATGGGCTACAAACTGTCGTACCAAGACCGCACCTCCGGCCCCATCAACGCCATTTGGTTCGACTGGCTGCACGGCACGTTCTGGGGCGGCTCCAGCAACCACGGCGAAGACTATGGCATCGGGTGGTGAGGATTTAGGTCAGAGATGAGAGGTCAGAGGTCAGAAAAAGGCGTTTTGGGCAAAAAACGCCTAAAACGCCCGCACAACCTTCATAGGGTTCAAAACCCTATGAAGGTTTTCCCGCACTTTCGCGTTTTAAGCAAAAAATGCCCAAAACGCCTTTGAATAGAAAAGAAAAAAGCCTGTAAGACATTGTCTTACAGGCTTTTTTAGTAGCGGGAGCAGGACTCGAACCTGCGACCTTTGGGTTATGCTTACCACTTCAGCTTTCGCTGCCCTTAACGAGCGGTTTGTGGTCTGGACTGTCTCTTTACCCTCGGCTTTACGTTAGGGTATCTGCCATTCAGTCTCTACACCTTCCACCCTTTCGGCGTGGCTTGGCTCGGGATTACCACACTTGGAGGCTTCCCCGAATTTGACAGAGGTTCGCATGAAAGTTTCCCTCCATGCAGCCCCATCCAGTATCAGTTTCCACGCTTCCCGAAAATCCGACGAGCGGGGTTTTCGCTGGCGTTTCTCGGCTTCGACTAAGTGAATTTCGGAGCCGTAACTTATGAACTCATCAATCGGAATCACATAGAATACAGAAGTTTCTTCTATGTAGGCTATGGCAAAATCAAAGTCATTCGGTTTGTAAATGTCTCTGAGCATTTGCCGCCGATTGGTTTTCGTTCTTCGGGTGTCAATTACATAGTTCTTTCGTTTTTCGTCAAACCATGCACTTTTCACCTGAATTTTCACCAACCTTCCGCTGATGTCAAGAACCAAATCGTATGGTAATCTATCGCCTACTGGCTTCAAAACACCCCAGCCTTGTTTTAAGGCATGGAGTATAACGGCTTGTTCGGCAATGTCACCTTTTAATTTGGTGTCCATAAGTCACCCGGTACTGGCAATTGTTTGAGCCCAACGAGCTACCAACTGCTCCATCCCGCGATGTAAATTGGTCTGCAAAGGTGAGGCAATTGTTTTAATAAATCAAGTACCTTTGCAAAAAATTTATTTTTATCACCAATCTGCCGGAAGTTGTACAAAATCCCTGCCCGGCGACCGAAACACAATGTCCGAACCCATCATTGACAGCACTCCGCCCGACCACCGGGCTGGCTTTGTGAGCATCATCGGCAAGCCGAACGTGGGCAAATCCACGCTGATGAACGCACTGGTGGGCGAAAACCTGTCCATCATCACCTACAAGGCCCAGACCACGCGCCACCGCATCATGGGCATTCTGAACGGCGACGATTTTCAGATTGTCTATTCCGACACGCCGGGCATCATCCAGCCCAAGTACGAACTGCACCAGAAAATGATGCGGTTTGTCCACACCTCGCTGGAGGATGCGGACATTGTGCTGCTGGTGACCGACATTTTCGAGAAGCACGACGAAAGCGATGTGATCCGCAAACTGGCCCACGCGCAAATGCCTGTTTTCGTGGTCATCAACAAAATTGACTTGGCAACCGAAGAGCAGGTGAAGGAAAAAATCGCCTATTGGCAGCAGACGCTGTCGCCCAAGGAAGTGCTGCCGGTTTCGGCCTTGCACAAGACCAACACCGA